>WFTN01000489.1 GCA_015485455.1 Planctomycetota bacterium
GGCCTTGTCTAAGGGAAAGGCTGTTACTTTAGCCATGGCCAACGAACGCCTAGCCCCCTTCGGTGTCGCTGCCATGGATGTTCTTAAACAGGCGGGCGTTCGTGAGGGGGCAAGTGGGATCACCCTTGTACGTGGTGAAAATGCGGCGCACGCCTGGCACTTCTTGAAAAGTGGAGCCGCCGATTATGCTCTGGGCCCCTGGTCCATGGCGAAAAAGGATGTATTTCCATTTCGCCTCCTGGATTCTTCTCGGCATGATTCGATTGCCCAAGTGGGGGTTGTCTTGGATTCGAGCCCCGAAGATCATTTCCCCCGTCGCTTTCTTGAATTCTTGAAGCGAGAGAGTTCTCGCCGAATCATCAAAACCGCCGGCTATGATGTGGAGGGTGGTTGATGTTCCTCGCTTTCGACAAGAATATTTGGCCGACGGTGTCTCTCACTCTGCAACTTAGCGCCATGACAACGCTCCTTCTTTTGTTGTTTGGGGTCCCGCTTTCTTGGTGGTTGGCCCGGTCCCGCTCACGTTTGCGCTTGGTTGTTCAGGCTTTGGTTGCATTGCCTTTGGTTTTGCCACCGACGGTGCTTGGGTTTTATCTTCTGATTGCTCTGGCCCCTCGAGGGTTTCTAGGTTCGTTTTGGGGCATGTTGGGGGGAGGACGCTTGGTGTTTTCCTTCGCTGGCTTGGTGATTGGCTCCTTTTGCTATTCCTTGCCTTTCATGGTGCAACCGGTGACATCGGCTTTCGGGGCACTCAGCGATCGCAAAGTTGAAGTTGCAGCTTCCTTGGGAGCTGGGCCCTGGGATCGGTTTTTTCATCTGGCTTTGCCCGTGGCAAAAAGAGGCATCCTCACGGGTTGCGTGCTCACCTTCGCTCATACCATGGGCGAATTCGGCGTTGTGTTGATGATTGGTGGCAATATCACTCACGTTACCGATGTCTTGTCGATCACCATTTACGAACATGTAGAATCTCAAGACTACGCCTCGGCACATCTCCTTTCGGCGGGCTTACTTCTTATTTCTTTCTCTGCTCTCATTCTCATCTTCCGTCTTGGGGATAGAAGGGGGGATGGCTCCCCATGATCGACCTCAACATTCAACTCAAAAGAGGATCGTTTAAGCTTGACGTTTCATTGGCTTTGTCTCATGAGGGTGTCACCAGTCTCTTCGGGCCTTCCGGGTCAGGGAAAACGACGATCCTGAGAGTGGTCGCCGGACACGAACCCTCTGCATCCGGTCTTGTCCGTGTTGCTGGAGAAGTGTGGATGGATACCAGCAAAGGACAATTCCTTCAGCCTCACCAAAGGCGGATTGGTTGGGTTTCCCAAGAAGTTGATTTGTTTGACCATTTGACAGCCTTAGGCAATCTCAAATTTGCTCTTGACCGACTGAAAGATGATACCTCTATTTCCATGACAGAGGTGGTGGATTGGTTTCAAATTGGCGATCTCCTTGGTCGTTATCCTCGTGCACTGTCAGGGGGGCAGCGGCAACGCGTTGCCATGGCCCGGGCTCTTCTCAGAAATCCCAGAATCCTGCTATTGGACGAGCCCATCTCTGCTCTAGATGCGGCAGCAAGGTTTGAGATTCTGCCGATCTTGGACCAAGTCGCCCGGGAACAAGAACTACCCATTCTCTACGTGAGTCATTCTGCGAGGGAAGTGGCGCGATTGGCCGACTATGTTGTTTGCGTGGAGGCCGGAAAGGTCGTGAGAGAAGGAACGACAAGGGACTTGTTGTCCCAGATCGAATTCTCTTCTCATCATGGCAGCGAACAGGGCGCTGTGATTGAGGCTGAGGTTGTCCTCCATGACGGAGAAGATCATCTGTCGCAAGTGAGGACAGACGCTGGCTGTTTGTGGATTCCACGAACTGACCTCGATCTGGGTGTGCGTGTGCGGCTGCAAATCTTGGCCCGAGATGTAAGCTTGGCGACGGCAGAAATCTCTCAGGACAGCATACTCAATGTCTTGGATGGGGTGGTTTCGGAGTTGAGAGAAGTAGAGCCAGGAGTTTTTGTTGTTCGCGTGCTTTGCGGTGAAGGGGAGAAAGCACTTCCAATTTTGGCACGGTTGACCAAACGTTCCCGTGTGCGTTTGGGCATTGACGTCAACAAAAAAGTTTTCGTGCGGATGAAGAGTATTAGCCTTCTTGACTGAGAGGGGGGGCGTCACTTCTCTTATTTCTTCGGTCTGTGCCCATAAACTTTGAGTTCATGAATCCCCCAGGGGTGAGGGTCTGAGGATGTCAGGGTGATGCGGAGTTTGGCAGCTGCGATGGGGATGAGCTCCAGTTCTTCCACTTGATCCTGCCCCTTCTCATAGGTGCCGACTTCTTGCCATTTTCCATCTTGCGCTTTGACTTCAACATTGAAACCGCGGGCGTATCCATCTTTGGAATCTCCGCTGTCCAAAACCAGATAACTCACTTCGAGAGCTTCTCCCCAGTCAATTTCAATCGACATTCCCGGTTCTTGGGGCATCTCAGAGAAAAAGCGGCTCAGTAGGTTGTTGTCAAACATTCGCACAAGATCGACGCCATGGCTTGCTGTTACTTTCCAGTTCGGGTTTGGTTTGATTTGGCTGGGGGCCCAGTGCCCCAATTCTGCCAGAGTCCAAGCACTCTTACGGTCCTGGGTGAGGCGCCTTTGCTCAGCCACAAAGTCGGCGCTGATCATTGACCTCCTTTGGGTCCACCGCAAAGAGCTGATGATGTCGGCGATAAAAGCATCATCTTGGGAAGCGTAGGGGATCATCACGCCTATTTCTCTTCCATCGACTTGTCCTTTGAGCCCACGCAGAAGAATGCGGACAGCGCCCTTGGGGTTTCCCAAGATGCGGTCTGATTTTGACAGGTTGGCTCCGATGAGTTTTCCTTGGTGGGTGGCTCCTCGACCGTCGCTGCCATGACATTGCACGCAGTTCTGCTGAAATTTCATTTGTCCCCGGTGGAGCTTCTTTTCTCCGTCGGCGTCCAAGGCTCGGTACTTGGAAACAACTCTCTGAGCGGCGAATTGATAGCCCAAAGAAAAAATCCATTCGTTGCGCAGGCGTGGAGCACTCTTTTCGAGGGCGCTTCCTTTGAGGCGCTCACGAAAGAAACCCTCCTGAAACATCGCTTTGAAAATGGGCAGAGGGGCTTTTTGAAATGCTGTGATTGCAGCCATGCGCACCAGCGATACCGAAAAGTGCTCGCTGATGAACATGTTCGCGATGGGCCAAGCAATCTTCTTTTCTCCCATGGCCAGAGAGAGAACGACTTGCTGAAGGACCTTTTCTGACTTGTCATGCAAGAGTGTCTGCAAGCTGTCGAAGACTTCTTGATCGCCATCGGCAAGGAAAGGTTCGCTCACGCGGACGGCGGCCCCTCGGACTCGCCAGTCCTCGTCTTGCATAGCCAAAAGAAGATCGTTTTTCTTGATGGCTCCTAAGCCATTCAAAGTCCACAGCCCATGAAGTCTGGCCAGGGCAAAGGTGTGCTGACGCAAGAGCGTGCGGAGGGCCGGAACAACGGTTTTATCTTGGCGCAAAACGAGTAGCTTCTGCGCTGTGTCACGCCACCAGCCGTTTCTGTGTGCCAAGTGGGACACTAACTCGGCGGAAGATTCCTTGAGCATCTGCGGATTCGGGCGATGGGGCGCTGCTGTCGAGCCAACAAGCCTCATGATACGACCTCTTCTCTTGGCGTGGGCTAAACCCTTTTCGTCGATAACAGCCTTAATGGTGCTACCTTCCATGACCCAGGCGGATTCTTGGATGATGCCGCGATTCATGTCAACAAGAGTGAGATAGCCGTCCGGGCCGGTGCTCAGGTGAACCGGGCGAAAGAAATAGTCGCGGCTGCGCAGGAATTCACTTTTCTTGTGGGGGTTGGTCAGGACTTTCTTGCCACTTATTTCAATGATCTTGGCATGACGAATGAAACGACCAACCGGTTCGCAGATAAAGAAGTCGCCTTTGAGCTGAGGTAGGGCGTCACCACGATAGATATGCTGGCCGCATGCACATGTGAAGGTCTTAAGGGTGCCATCGGAGCGTAACTCTTGGCTGCTCCCCTGGGCATCATCGGATGCAATAAGTGGCCAAGTTTCCAAGAATTCAGGTTCTACATTTGGCCCCAACATCTCTCTTTCATAGGCGGCGATCAATTCATTGTTGAGTAGGTTCCAATAGACCCAAGGCTGCTGAAAGTCCCGTGCTGGGGTCGAGTTGTTAGCGAAGAAGAGCTGACCCGTATCGTCTTGTGTGAGCCCCCATTGATTCATCTCACTGAGAACAGGCTCGGTTTGCCAAGACCCGTCCCCTAAAAGGCGATGGCGTAGACCACCTTGACAACTATAGATCCAGTTGTCGATGTTCCACAATAGATTGGCATCCTGGTGTTCCAAGTTGCGCTTGTCTTCTTGCTGGCTTCGGTAAACGACGACTCTCTCATCGGCCTCCCCATCTCCGTCCCTATCCCGGAGAGCGATGATGTCCAAGCTGTTCGTTTCACGAATCAGAATGCGATCGTCTAAAGGCAAGAGGGCCCGGGGAAGAACAAGACCGTCGGCGAAAACAGAACGAATTTCGTAGTGGCCGTCGTCATCTTTGTCTTCGAAGCGAATGATGCGGCTGGTGGGCTCAAGTTGACCTTCGCCCTTAACATTTTGCATGAATGACCGCATTTCACAGACATACATTCGCCCATTGCCGTCCCAGGCCACCAAGACTGGTTCTTCAATTGCGGGCTCGCTTACGATGGTTTCTAAGTGATAGGGCCCGGCTATTTCTGTCGCCTCAATGGACTGGGCTGGGGTCAACATGGGGACTTTGGGCTTTTGTTTCTGTTCTTTGGGTCCAGATTTTTTGCTTTGCTTTCTTGTTTGGGGCAGGTCAGGTTTCTGTCCGTCGCCACAGGAGCTGAGAAGCCCCATCATGAGAGTTAAGCAAACGAGAATTTTTCTTTGGCAAAAAGGTTTCATGGGGGTCAATGTCGTCTCAAGGCTTTGCAGGGTTCCTGTCTGGCTGCGATAGCCGCGGGGACAACGCCCCCAAGGACTCCAAGAAATGTTGCCATGATGGCCCCCGTTATCAGGATGTTCCCATCGACTCGAAAGGCAAAAGCGACTTCAGTGAAGGTTTGCATGTTCATGGTTCCGGTTTCGATACCATCGAATGGCAAGACCATGAGAGCTCCCAAGAGACCGCCGACGGCGCCGATGAGAAGAGCCTCGATGAGAAAAGCCAAGAAAATGGCGAAGCGGCTGAAACCCAGGGAAAGGAAGACGCCGACTTCCCGTGTCCTGGCCCCCACGGAGGCGAGCATTGTGTTGGTAGCTCCCAAGACCGCAGCGATGGCCATGATGAAACTGAGGACAGACGCCAAGATCATAAGAACGCCGCTCAAGTTGTTCTTTTGAGAAATGAGGTATTCGCTTTCAGTTTGCACCTTCGCTGGCACACGTTTGTCTGATTCCATTTCTTCTTTGACGGCTTCGATATCGGTGCCCGGTTTGATTTCAGCAAGGACACGCTGAGCAAACGGTCTTTCTAAAGCGGCGGTGAATCGATCAAAATCGCCCCAAATTTCAGATCCATAGGGGCCATCATTCTCGAAAATACCAACAACTTTGAATGGCGTGACATTGATGGTCAGAGTTTCATGTATTTGGGCATGGGCGATACGATCGGCGACGGCTCGTCCGACGATGATCTCGTCTGTGCCAGCGGTGAATTTCCGCCCTTCTACGAGTCGAATATTGTCACCATGGATCTTGAAGCTCATTTGTTCGACCCCCCGTAGGGGAACGTTCGTTTGCCCACCTCCAACGCGGTCTAAGAACAGTGCCAAATAGGATTCGGCGGAGGAGACCATGTTGCCATCAGCATCTCGAGAGATCTCTGGTCTTTCCTTCTTCAGAATCTCGACTTGACTGCCTTGGAGAACACTCTCGCCTTCGCTGGTGGCTCCCGGTCGCATGTAGACTAAGAGATCTTCACGGCCCCCGGTGGCATAGAGTTCCTCAAAACCATTGCGCAAGGACATAATGGCACTGAAGACGGCCACAGTGCATGCAATCCCCAGAGCACTGAAGAGTGAGGCACGCCAGCGCACCATGATGCTGCGGATTGGATATCGAATCGGTACGAATGCCATGACTAAATCCCCGATCTGAGGGCTTGGGCTGCGTCGAGTCTACGGGCTCGTAGAGCCGGAACGATGCCACTGATGAGTCCAATGATGAGGCCCACGCCCATCGCCATCAGAATGGTGGTTTCATGGACATCGTAGCGGGGGATTTGCGTGCCGAATAGCTTCCGGAAGAAGGGGATCGAAACCCAGGCTAAGCCACATCCCAGTAGACCACCGCCCAAACTGAGAGCCAAGGATTCGGCGATCAGCAAGCTGCCGCATGTTCCATCTGAGAAACCCATGGCTTTGAGCACGCCCATATCGCCGATACGTTCAGCAGAAGCAATGAGCATGGTGTTGATGAGAGAGAGGCCAAGAGCAAAAACAACGGCTGCTCCGATCCACCCCAAGAAGGTGGGGATGTCTCCTAGCATGGACACAAAAGCTGCTTGGAATGCCGCTTCCGGTTGGCTCAAAGTTCTTTGAGGGCCGCCGTCATAGATGCTGTCAATTTCCCGGCAAACTTCTGCCACTTGATCAGATTCGTCGACCTTCAAAACGAAAAGGCCGCAAGGGAAATCGTCCTGGTTGTTCTCCTTCATCATCGTTTCTTTCAAGTAGTCATAATGAAAGTACAAAGATTGAGGGTCGAAGATGGACGACTCTGTCTGGTAGATACCACAGACGTTGAAATCCCAAGCCCCATCTTGCTTGGGGTATATTCTGCCGATGAGTGGAATCTTGTCGCCCACTTGCCAGCCGTACTTGGTGGCTAGGGCAGATCCGATGATGCAGCCTTTTCTGTCGTCTGCCCAGGTCTTCCATTCTTCTTCTTTGAGTTGGCATTCGGGATATATGTTCTTGAAGATGTTGACATCGACGGCGAATTGAGCAAAGAAGTTGGATGGATCTTCGAAGTAGCCGCCGAACCAGGTGAACCGACTCACGATCTCAACCCCGTCCATGTTTCTGATCTTATTGATGTAGCTTTCTGGGAGGGCTTGAAA
Source organism: Planctomycetota bacterium (assembly GCA_015485455.1). GTDB lineage: Bacteria > Planctomycetota > DRQF01 > S139-23. The sequence continues at coordinate 7,122 of WFTN01000489.1, forward strand.
GAGGCTCACAGCACTGGAGGTGATTACCCGATCACTCCCAATTTCTTTCGTTGTGTCGTCCAATGAAGTAACGATGGACCGCAAGAAGATCATGAGGAAAATTGCAACCATCGCGCCTAGGGCAGTTAAGCCTGAGCGTATGGGATGTCGAAGCAGGTTGCGCAGGACAAGTTTGGTCAGGCTCATTTTTTGGCGTCCTCAACGAAACGCCCTTTGTCCAAGCGCAGAACTCGATCGGCGTAGGCCGCTGCTGCCAAGTCATGGGTCACCATGATGATCGTCTTGCCATGTTCTTTTGAAAGACGTTTGAGAATCTCCAAGACCTGATCGGCTGTGTCCCGGTCCAAATCACCGGTGGGCTCATCGGCTAAGATAACGCCTGGGTCCGTGACAATGGCCCGGGCGATGGCAACTCTTTGTTCTTGGCCTCCCGACAGCTCTTGGGGACGATGGCTCATGCGATCTTTGAGCTCGACCAGAGAAAGAGCAAACTCCGCCTGTTTGCGTCTCTGACTCTTATTGAGAGGTTGCAAGACCAGGGGCAGTTCAACGTTCTCCAAGGCCGTTAGCACGGGGAGGAGGTTAAAAGCCTGAAAGATGAAACCCACATTCTGAGATCTCCAGGCTGCGAGCTTTGACTTTGATAGATCGCTGACAACAGTGTCGCCGACAACAACACGCCCTTCATCTGGAGTATCTAACCCGCCGATGAAGTTGAGGATTGTTGATTTTCCCGAACCACTAGGGCCGGTCAAGGCGACGAACTCGCCGGGTTTGATGTCGATATTGACCTTATCCAAGACCCGCAGGCTCTCGCCGCCTCGGTGATAAGTTTTGGTGAGCCCCCTGGCTGAGATGGCGCAGTCCGACATAATATTCCTTTGCTAAAAGCGATCGCCTTCGTTCAGGCTTCTCTTTGGACGATTGACGATTCTGTCTCCTGGAGACAGGCCTTCGCGAACCTCGATCATGCTATTCTTGGTGTCTCCTAAAACAATTGCTTGCCTACTCAGAGTTCCGTTTTTGATCATCCAGACGCATGGCTTGGTTTTACGATTGACCAGGGCGGAGGTGGGAATCCATAGGGGCCTTTTCGAATCCCCCGAACTGCCAGCGTTTGTCTGATTCAAAAAGACCACACGGCAGCCCATTTCCGGGCGCAAGACCTTTGGGCGCTCATCAAAGACGATGCGCAGCTCAACTGTGCCTTTTCCCCGATTGGCTGTGGGCCAAATTTGCCGGACATGGCCAGTCCAAGGTCTTGTTTTCTCTACATCCAGATAGATCTTGCAAGTCTGATTCTCTGAAACATTGTTGAGTCGAGTTTCGGGCAATTCTACTTGCACTTCTAAGGTGGAAAGATCGACCAAAGTAGCAACGCTTCCTTTGGAATTCCCGCCGGCCCCGGTG
>WFTN01000490.1 GCA_015485455.1 Planctomycetota bacterium
AAGGAAAGCCATGCCCCTCCTGCAACGGGGCCATTCGTCGCTCAATTCAAAGCAATCGGTCGACATTCTACTGCCCTCAATGCCAAAGGTAAGCTCTTCGAGGATTCATCGGCCAAGCTGAAAGGTCCGTCAAATCTGTTGCGCTCTATCAACCGGGGCATCATAATCGGGCATGAGCGAAACATACGATCAAGTCATCAAGGGTGGCACCTTGGTACGCCCCGAAGGTCAGACAATCACTGACATTGGCATCCGAGACGGAAAAATAGCGGCAATCGGCGATTTGTCTGGAGCGAAAGCAGCTCAAATCTTCGATGCCAAGAACCTCCATGTTCTTCCTGGGGTCATTGATTCCCAGGTTCACATGCGTGAACCTGGAAACGAGCACAAAGAGGACTTGGAAACAGGCATGCGCGGTGCCATCGCTGGCGGCATCACAGCCGTCTGCGAAATGCCCAATACGTCACCGGCGACCAAAGACGCCGCCGCCCTTGCCGACAAGATAGAAAGGGGCTTAGGGCGAGCAGGCTGTGATTTCGGCTTCTTCATCGGGGCGGCCGCTGACAATGCTGACCAGTTAGGCTCTTTGGAAACACTCCCTGGATGCGTTGGTGTCAAGATTTTCATGGGCAGCTCCACCGGCAGCCTCTTAGTAGCAGACGATCCCACGTTAGAGAGGATCTTTCGGGCCACCAAACGCCGCATCGCTGTCCATTGCGAAGATGAAAATCGTCTCATCGAAAGACGAGGTATGCTGGGTGACTCTTGCTCTCCCACTCAACACCCAGTATGGCGAGACAAAGAATCGGCGATCTTAGCCACCAAGAGGCTCTTAGCTGTCTTGGAGAGAACAAATCGTATCGCCCACGTACTCCACATCACGACGGGGGAAGAAATCGAGTTCTTGTCCACCAAAAAGCGTTGGGCAAGTGTCGAATGCACACCCCAGCACCTCACCCTGCACGGTCCAGAGTGCTATGAGAGGCTCGGAACATATGCACAAATGAATCCACCGATCCGAGGATTGGCGGAACAGCAAGCCCTTTGGCAAGGCGTGGCTGATGGTGTCGTTGATGTCATTGGCTCTGATCACGCTCCCCATACGAAAGAAGAAAAAGATAGGGGCTATCCCAACACCCCAGCAGGAATGCCAGGAGTTCAAACTTTAGTTCCAATCATGCTGAATCATGTGCACCAAGGACACCTGAGTTTGGAGCGCTTTGTAACTATGGTCAGCCGGAATCCCGCGAAACTCTATAAAATGGAGAAAAAAGGTGAGGTGAGCCCGGGCTATGACGCCGACTTCACCATTGTTGATCTTAAAGAAGAAAAAATGATCGAGAACTCTTGGATCGAATCACGGTGTGGTTGGACACCCTATGACGGCATGAAAGTGACCGGTTGGGCTATGGCAACCATCGTTCGGGGCCGTGTGGTGATGCAAGACGGAGAGATCCTGCTCAAAGATACCGGTCGCCCACTTAGCTTCGGGGGCGCCTCTTAGGTCATCAGAGCAAACAAGAACTCAGACGCGAGAAAGAGGCCTCAGCAAGTGCTGAGGCTTCTTTTGTTCGTTTCGGACTTCATGAAACCCCCTTTTGTCAGGAAAAGGAAAACTGCCGGAAGTCTCAAACCGAGAATAAGTAAGGGAATTTATTAACTTCTCCCTCTCACATAGTCGAAGCCAGAAGTGGAACAGAAGAAGAAGAAAAAAAGAAGAACATGGGTCTGCCTACCCTCTCATGGGTTGATTGCTAGTCGCAATCGCTCCAGGGTATGATCCTAAGGAAACATATCATGCACAAAGAGCACGAGCTTGCCACCGGGCAACAGCCGTTGCAAGGCCTTATCTGGACCTGCCTCTCCGCCGCGCTCATCCTTTTGTTGTTTTCTTCCCCGAGCCACGCTCAAGAAGAAACAGATGAAGTGGACGAAGCAACCCAGGAAGACGTAGAAGAGCTGAGTGATTTCAGCTTGGAAGACCTCCTCGATATGGAAGTCACCTCAGTTTCTAAGTCGGCCCAACCCCTTTCGAAAGCTGCATCGGCTATC
>WFTN01000491.1 GCA_015485455.1 Planctomycetota bacterium
CATTCCTGTTCTGGGCCGCCCTGCTAATTCCTGGGTTCGCTCTCACCATGAGGTGGGCTCCAGGACTGACAAAGGGTGGCTTGATGAGCACCATCGCCGTCTCCTTCTTGGCGACTTTGGCGATTCTCATGCCCGTGGGGATCATCGGTTTCCTGACCCGCACGCCCTTGATCATCATTTCAGGCTTCTTGGTCCTGAGTGTCATTTGGGGCACCTTCGACATCTTTAGATCTGGTGCTTGGAGGGAGTGGAAGAATCAAGCTTCGAGCCTCCTACGCCTGGAAGCTCTCGTTGTCGCTTTCGGTTTTTCCATCCAAGCAAGGATCGGATCTTTCATGGGTGCGGACGCACTCATTCACTTAGCCCGGGTTCGTCAGATTATCGATCACGGACTCACCAATGCCGACCCCTTCATCAAAGGCGATTTCTTCTACCCTATCTATCACACAAACATCTACCACGTTCTTCTGGCTTCATGCGCGCAGCTGACTCAAGTCCACTATTTGGATGTCTGGTATGGGGCTCTCCCCGTCATGTTCTTGCTAATTGGCTCTGCCATATACTTTATGACGTATCAGATCTTTGCCAATCGCTGGGCGGCCTGGACTGCTACCTTGTTCTTCTTGGCAGATCAGGGGCACGTCAATTTCTTAGTATATCCCAACAAGGTTTCCCCCTTCTTCTTGCTGCCCCTCCTGGTGGGACTGAGCGTTCGGGCCTTGAGCAAGAAACCCACTTACAAAGACGCTGTTCCTATTGGGGCAGCCTCATTAGCCTTGGGTATGTTCCACGGCATGTACGCCTTTTTCGGTGCCATCTTGGTTGGCCCGGCATTCCTTGTCCTGGGCATCCGCAGCTTAATTCGCAAAGAAGGGATCTACAAGAAATACGCTCTTTGCATGTTCGCCCTCATTCTGTCGCTGCCATGGCCGATGATCTCCAAGTCCGTACAAGAAGCCACCCGCATCGACACAATTCGCACACGTATCGCCCGAGACCGAGACCCAAATGCCGTCCAGTTAGCAACAGCGAAAACGGATAAGAAAAAGAAAGTCACCTCTAACGTCGGTTCCAATGCCTTCTTCCACACCCTCCCCTTCGGGATGATCATGAAGAAGCCATTTCGTGGTTTCGGCGGTGGAAGTGGCATCCTCGGTATCAAAGGATTTCGCTATCAATACCTCTTCTTAGGGTTCCTACTGGGCTTTTTCAGTAAGCGGCGGAAGCAATTTCTGATTGCCGCGAGCATCTCTGGGGTCACCCTCCTCTACCTCATTTTCCCGCCGACCTGTACGCTCCTGTTTCGAATCATGGAGGCCAAATGGATGCTCCAACGCTTGGAAACCGCAGGTCTTTCCATGATGTTCCCATCTCTCGTCTTTGGCGCTATTGCTTTCCAGATCAGCCAAAAGCTCCACATTTCCCAAACTGATCATTGGCTCAAGAGAAGCCGAACGGTGGTTGTCCAAGGCCTCATCGCCATTTTCTTCATGCTCTTCGCTTTCTCCTATTCTGGTCAATGGGCCAAGTGGAACAGCATTTTCAAAGACGGCGATCCCTTTCGGCAGAAGAAAAAGAACTGGAGCTTGAGCTACCGTTTTGCCCAACTCCCGGCAAAGAAACGACAAACTCAAGTTCGGTCTATGAAACGACTGAGAAAATTCTACCAAGAGACCATTCCCAAAGGGTCCTACGTCATCGTGACTGACAACAAGGGCATGGAGCTCGTCACGCTTCATGATGCTCATATTCTCGACCCAATTCGATCGAGCGTCGGAGTTGCAGATCTTTCGTACTACCGTCGCTTAAATCGAAGAGTCCTCAACCCCATCACCCCATGGCGCGTTCGAAGAAAGATCCTCGAACAGTTTGATTGCGCTTACTACATTCCACAACGAGGCAGACCCGCTTGGTTAGAAGGGCACATCAAGCACCAATGGAGAATGCGACAGGGCAAAGGAAAAGTCATTGAACTCAAGTTGGACAAAGATGAAAGCCCAGGAGACTAGATTCCACAAGGGTGGCCCTCAATTGTCATGGGGTTTCTTTTGATCGAGGAGCTGATCAACAGCCACCCAAAAGGAGCGCCAAGAAGCAGGGGCCCCTGCACCGCGGACCACGCGAAAAGCCCAGGCGCTTCGCCATGTTTCCAAAGCCCGCTTAGCCGACTTCGCTTCGGCTCCGCCATGAGCAAGCTGAACACGGCGCAACTTCAAATCAGCTGAAAGCCATGTAAGAGAACGCTTGAAGTCCTTGGCTTTCACTGCGGCCCAAGCAGCCTTATAGCGATAAGACTGCTTCAAGTCATTGGCTAAAGTTGGGCTTTTGTCGAATGCCCGCTCATAGAGTGAGACAGACTTAGAGAAAGATTTCTTCGCCGCTGCTATTCCGGCGTAGAGCAACAGTTTTTCTGGGTCGGCGTCCTCCCATCCAGTAGCAAGGAAATCTGAATAAGAAGGAAGCGCCTGTGCCATGGCAGCGTTTCGTTTCAACAGCATGGAAGCAGCCTGCCCCAAGCCCTTCTGAGCCCCGGTGGGTAACTTCAACAAACCTTGAAAACTCTGAGTTGCCTGAGCATAACGCCCCAGCTTACTTTCCAAGATGCCAACTTGTAAACGAGCGCGAGCCAAGTCCTTGAGACCTTGAGCTTTCTTTGCTGCCTCCAGGGCATCTTCATATCGCTCCATGGTTTCAAGGGTAATGGAGTAGTTCAGCCATATTTCAGCACTTTGATCATCCAAAGCCAGGGCTTTTTTGTAATTGGCTTCCGCCTCCTCCAAGTTACCCCCTCGCCGAGCCAGCGTTGCCGCCACAGAGTAAGCTTCCGCAGAATCAATACCCTCACGGAAGGCTCGATTGAGCGATTTGGCCGCCAAATCATATTGACCAGACCGGATATACACTTGCGCCTTCTTGCAGTGCAAATCGGGCCAGCGGGGGGCCAACAATCCAGCCTTATCAAAAGCCTCGATCGCCTGTTCGTGCTGACCAACTTTCGACAAAGTCACGCCCAAGACCAACCAACCTAGAGGTGCCCCCCGTTGGAATTTCGTGCCCCGAATGGCGTAAGGCAAGGCCGCCGGATAGTTCCCCCGTCGACTTTCAATCTGAGCCATCAGCGTACTGTTGAGACCATAGTTGGGACTTGCTGCCAACGATTTTTGGCACCAAGTTTCTGCTTGCTCAAGATCGCCAGCTAACAATGCCAAGCCACCCAACTGATTGAGCGCCCTGCCATTCTCAGGACTCACCTCTAAGACATTCTGCCACATAGCCACAGGATCAGCATAAAGCTGATTGCGAGAGAAAGTCGCGAAGGCAAGTAAACAGTAGGGAACAGCGATCAAGAGCATGACCAACTCTCGCCTCATCGCTTTCACCTTCAACAAACGACAAAGCCCCAGAATGCCCAATACCAAGACCGCAATGGACGACAAGTACATGCGGTGCTCAGCCGCGTTGTCGAAAGTAGGGATCACGCTGGAGGTTGGAGCCAGAATCAAGAAGAAAGCAACAATGAGAAACCCAACCCGGCGGCCTCGCTGCAACCAGAAAAATCCCAGAAGCAAAGTGACAAGAACAATCGGTCCTTCAACCAGGACATCTGCAATGGATGTCACCGCTTTCCAAGTGTAGTCCAAACATTGATTGATTGGGAGAAAGACGAGGCGCACATAGTGAATCAAAACCCCAGATTCCGTCAGCAAATAGTCCGTGGATGAAATGTGACCAACGCTTAGCCCGGCACTTGCTGAGGCACCTGGGGATCCGCCCCCTGACGCCGATTTCGTCGTGAGCAGCTTGCCCAAAAGCCCAGTCGACAAGGGAACAAGCCAAATGCCGGTCAAAATCAGATAACCACGCCAACGTTCTTTCAACGATTTCCAGCCATCCCGGCAGAAGAAAACACGATCGTAAAAGACTGCCATCAAAGGCAAAGAACCGATGACGACTTTGGTCAACATACCCAAGGAACCGAATAGGGC
>WFTN01000492.1 GCA_015485455.1 Planctomycetota bacterium
CCTTGAACGATTGTTGTGTCGTCAGCAGTGATGGTGATACGGCGTGCTGACCCCAGATACTTGAGGGTGAGCTTCTCCAAGTCGATGTCCGCAGCCAAGTCCTTGAAGACAGGCTTGGCACCAGTAAGAACCGCCAAATCTTCTAACATCGCTTTGCGGCGATCGCCGTAGCCCGGGGCCTTCACTGCAGCCACTTGCATGGTGCCTCGGACTTTATTCAAGACCAAGGTTGCCAATGCTTCGCCCTCGATGTCTTCGGAAATGATGACCAGAGGCTTTTGAGCTTTCGCTGCTTGCTCAAGCAGAGGAACTAACTTGGCAATGTTGCTGATTTTGTCCTCGTGAATGAAGACCAAGGGGTTCTTCATGTCACATTCTAAGGACTTGGCATCGGTGACGAAGTGCGGGGATAAATAGCCCCGGTCGAATTGCATGCCTTCGACGACTTTGACTTCTGTATCAGTTCCCTTGCCTTCTTCGATGTTGACAACGCCGTCGCTTCCAACCTTGGTGATGGCATCGATCAAAGTTTTGCCAATCTCCTTTTCATTGTTGGCGGCGATGGAAGCGATTTCGATCAGCTTGGCTTTCTCTTTCAGAGAGATCTTTTTCGCCTGGCGAGCTAAGTCGTCGTTGACAGCGTCGACAGCCAAGCGGATGCCCCGTAAGACTGCTGTGGTGTCGGCGCCTGCTGTGGTCGCTTTGAGGCCTTGGGTGTAGATGGATTCTGCCAGAACCGTCGAAGTTGTGGTGCCGTCGCCACAGACATCATTGGTCTTATCTGCGGCTTCTTTTAGAAGTTGAGCCCCCAAGTTTTCGTTGGGGCAATTCAATTCCACTTCGTCTGCAACTGTGTAACCGTCTTTGGTGATGGTAGGACCACCGAAACCACGGTCGATGATGACGGTGCGACCTCGTGGTCCGAGGGTGCTCTTGACCGCCTTTGCCAGCTTCTGAACGCCAGCTTTCAAGGCCTCTTGGGCCTCGGCGTTGAAGATAAGCTTCTTGGCCATAACTTCGATTCCTTTCGTGTACGATTTTGCCTTCAGGGCCGTTACTCTTAGGGACCCCGGGCTCGTGACTCGTATATCAAATATCAAGCCGATCGTGCACGTTGGGGGTCAGATTCGTAACTTGTTTAACATAAGTGGTTTATGTTTGTCGTCTTGGGCGGAGACAGGACCGTCTTTGGGGTTTTCTGTCACGCTGTCAGGAGCCGTTCGCGGCAGTTGAATGAAAATGACAGAATGGCAGAGTGTTTGGGTACTTGGGGGTGATTGCGGTGTTTGCTCCCTTAACTTTGCTAAGCTACGGCAAGCCATGGGAATAGGACGGAAGATGACAAGGATAGGTTGGAGATATCTGTTGACCAGTTTTCGGCACTTGATGCTTATTGTCTTGTTTTGGATGGGGAGTATTTCCACCGGCCAATCCCAGATCACACTACGTTTGGTTGATGGGTCCATTCATGAGGGGCGCTTGCAGTCAATCGCCGCCAACAAAAAGGTGGTTTTTCGGGATGCCAAGGCTGAAAAAGACATCTCGATCTCCTTGGCCCAGGTGGTCCAACTGCGCTTCGGAAATCCCCCTGTTGCTCGCTATGGGCCAAACTCTTCCTTGTTGCGCTTTGAGCTGGCCGGAGGGGATGTCATCTATGGAACCGTGGTAGATGGCGATTTTGATCAAGTACGGGTGGATTCCATGGCTGGCCAGATCACGATTCCTCTTGATGTGCTTAAGAAAGTGGTTTGTCTAGCCAATGCCCAAGGGTTGGATGCCAAGGCTGATGTGGTGGGGGATGGGGGCCAAGATGTCCTTTTGGTTCGATCTAAAACCGGAGTGGACAGTGTCCATGGATCTTTGGTTCGCTTGGTCAAGTCTGGAGCTATGTTTGAGTGGGGAGAGGACGAAGAGTCCCTTTTTAGCTTCAAGAAAAACCGCCTCGCTTCCGTAAGTTTGGCTGAGTCTGAGCCGGTTGCCAAGATCAATGCTACTCACGTCATGGTCTTTTTTCGAGATGGTACTCGTCTCACAGGCTCCGTGAGCAAGAGTCCTGGTGGGGCCATTCGCTTCAAGCATAGTGCTGGAACGACCATGGACCTTTCTGTTTTGTCGATTGCGGAAATCAGTGTGCGTCAAGGCCGCTGTGTTCACTTGTCAGACCTCAAAGAAACTGGTTTTGAAGAAACCCCCTATCTAGAGGGCGGGCTTCTTTATGGTCTGCATAAAGATCGAAGTCTCAAGGGGGGAGCCTTGAGTATCAACAACCGTGGTTTCGCCCGTGGATTGAGTATGCACACACGGTCCGTCGTTCACTATGCTCTTGACCCACGCTATGAATCGTTCTCGAGTGCGGTTGGTGTTGATGGGGCCGTGGCAAGAAAAAGGGTGAAAGCGAGCATCGCGTTTTCTGTCCTATTGGATGGCAAACTTGTGGCTGGGCCCCTTGTTTGCCGTGCTGGGGAAGAAGCCACATGGTTCAACGAGATTAAGTTGAATGGCGCAAAAAAGTTGACCTTGGTTGCGGATTTCGCTGACAACCATCACTTCAATGGCCGTGCTGTTTGGGGGAGTCCCTACTTGGCCATGAAGGATGAACCTCGCTGACATGTTTGAGCGCTTAGAGACGCCGGATCTCGTTCTCTTTGTCTTACCGGCGGTCTTGTTTGTCTTTGTCTTGGTGATTCGATCCAAGGCACACATGCGCGCTGGCCTGGGGCTCTTCGTTGTCTTGTCCAGAGCTTTTTTGGTGGCAGCCCTGATCTTACTTTTATGTGGGCCGCTCACCACTTCTTCTACCTCAATCCCACCTTCCTTGGACGTTCTTATTGATGTTTCCAGGAGCATGGCGAGCAAGAGCCTTGAAGCCACCCTCATGGAAGCTGAGGGTTTTGTCTTGGCCCAACAGGAGGAGCGAAAGAACCTTCAGCTCAAGTGTATTGCTTTTGCTGGCAAGGCCGATGTGTTCTTGCGCGGGCAACCCAGTCGGATAGAGGTGAAAACAGCTTTTCAATCTTTGAGGCAGGTTGAGTCTTTGAGGGCTCTTAACCCTCTGGCATCGAATCTCACTTTGGCTTTAGAACTTGCAGATGCGGGACGGGATCAAAAAGGAGATCACAATCGTGTGATTTTCACCGATGGAGCCTTGGGGGCTCCCCCTAATCTTCTCAGTCCGCAGATTCC
>WFTN01000493.1 GCA_015485455.1 Planctomycetota bacterium
AAAGTGGCTTGGTGACCCGCGCCACCAAAGCTCCAGTCCGCTTGGGGTACGGAAAAGGTGAGACGAAAGAACCCAATTGGCTATTCACCAACCGCAAACTTCGGCTTCACGGGGAAGTCATGCACCGTATGGAGCGGGACATTCGTCTATTAGGGCTCATCGGCATTGCCCCGTCCTTTCGTTGGCCTCCTTTCACCTTCGCTGAAGACGATCGTAAGGTGGTCGACGCCTTCATTGGCTCCCTTCCTGAAGGGGGGCCAATCATAGTCCTCAATCCTGGCACCAGTGCCTGGTTCAAGTGCAAACGGTGGGATCCTGATTATTACGCTTCACTGGCAGACTATTTGGTCTTAAGCCGCCAAGCCCGAGTGGTGATCAATTGGGGGCCTGATGAAATCGAAGTTGTCGATCAGATCATGAAGATGGCGCAAGTGCCGATTTATCAGGCCCCCGACCTAAAGAACATGAGGCAAGTGGGTTACTTGATGAGCCAGGCAGATTTGGTGGTAGGGTCCGACACAGGACCCGTTCACTTGGCAGCCGCTCAAAGAATAAAGACCATCATTCTCTTCGGTCCTTATGACCCACGCTTTTACTATCCATTTGAACACAAAGAGCGGGCCGTATTCATGAATTTGGCTTGTAGTCCCTGTCGCTACCGGACTTGTCCGGCGGTGGATTGCATGCGCCTCATTTCACCTACCCGGGTAGCCCATCTATGTGACGCCGTGCTGGACGATCAACCGATCTCTGAACCGAACCTATCCCCCAACAAGGGAGCCCCGACATAGGCGGTAGACTTGGGGGTCAGGGACTCACGACACCTGAAGGTGGTCCATCCACACCACTCAAATGCTTCTCTTGGTCAACGGTGGGCATGGCTTTTTGTGAGGTAAGTGCTTCGCTCGATTGCTCGGCAGTGGCACCGGTTGCGATCAGCTCCATCACCTCCCCATGACCAAATTCGATCATGATCTTCTTGGCGTCACTGGCAAAACGCTCAACCACAAGGCGATCAACTTTAAAGCCGTTCACCACCGTCCCATTGGTCGACAAGTCTTCAATCTCGACCCGGTCTTCGCCAGTTAAGCAAACTCGAAAATGTTGGCGAGAGATCTTGCGATAGCTCTTGTGAGCTTCCAAAGCGACCTTGGTCAACCGCAGGCATTCTTCGGCCCGCGCGACGCTGAGCGAACAAACCCGAGAACGTCCAACGACCAGACATTGCCCCAGTCGCATGGTGGCTTTGGCACCACGAAAGAGTCCCGTGATACCTGTAATCGTTGCCGTTGCAGATCCGTCATAAATTGCGTCTTCAATATCCATAGGTCCCTATTGTAGTGATAGGGGGCCTTGCACCAATAGAGTATTCACCTCTCCCCCGCAGCGAGCAGACTCATCGACAGAACAATGATCATAACTTATTGAATGAAAAGGATTAAGAGCTACTAACCCTTATCCACAGTCAAGGCCGTGGTCACATGAATCGAATCGATCACATGGGGCATAGGAATACGTATAGCCAAAGATTCGCCAACTTTGGTCTCGAAAACCCCTTTTCTTGCCAACACGGTGCGTCCATTTATGGTGAGGGTGACCATCCCACTGTCAACGTCACAAGACAAACGCAGCACATAGGTTTTCCCTGGTTCGAGAAGAAGGCCCCGCGCTTTGCTCCCGGGGCCAAAAGCAGCGGCAAAACCTGATAGCCTACCACTCCACATTGTTGAACGACCATACTCTTCAAATTCCATCATCTTTTTCTCCAGACCATGGAGAGGAAGATGCAAGAGGTGGCGTCTGCCGAGACGACTTAGGTAACCGATATGATGACCAAAGACGCTCAATAGAAAATAGCGGGGCGACTCACGCCATCGAGAAGATGTGTGATACGTGATTTCCAACTCCCAAGAACTCCCGTCAAGATTCATCGGCAGAAAGAGCTTGAGTGCTTCCAAAGCCAAGGGACTCATGCCCTTGTTCTCCAAAGTACGAGTCGATTTCAAACAACCCTTAGCCCACCGCATATGAGGTGGCAGGAGAAAATCTTCTGCTTGTTCTTCGTCGTCAAAGTTCCATGCGATGTGCACCAGACTCTTTTCGACTGAAACGATTTCTACTTCACCATGAACTGATTCAAGAACCCCTGCCAAACTTGCCCGACTTCGGCATTCTTCCAAAATGCGACGAATGCTTAGGCGATTGCGCACATACCAAGCCGATTTTTTGAGGTCTCGTGAGCTCGTGAGAGCACGTGCAGTCTTCAACACCCCTTGCCAATCAGAATTGCGATAGGCAGTCAGTGATTCACGCCATATCCGAAACGCTTCTTTCCCTTCCGGCGAATCTACTTGAGCGACTTCTCGCCACGCTCCCTTCAGGCGAGAAGCCAAGAACTGACGAAAGGGATCGTCTGCCGGCAAAGATGACAAGACTCGCTCAGCTTGAGCTAACTCAACATCACAATAGTGAAACCAGGCAATCGTTCGCAGCTGATTCAAGCCAGGTTCCGGTTCTGCAAGATCAATCAGAGTCCTCACGGAAAGCTGTGCCGCTGGAATCTCAATCATTCGATCTTGTTTACCCAGATGAATTGTAATCAAACCGTCAACAATGGAATCGACCTGAAAACGCTTCCACGTCTTGCCAGACCGGAGTTGTAAGACCCTGTCCTCATCGATGGGTTTCTCTAAAAGCTCGTCCAGAGTTTTCTCTGTCCAGGAACGTGCTTCCTTCAGCACACTTCCCACGAGCATAAATTGCTGATGAAGCCCATCACCTTCAAGTTCTGCTCGGCCTATGAGTTCATTGAGCTGGACAAAGCGACTTATGAGAGCAGTGAACTCTCTCTGCCGGATTTCCGGTGACCCGAGAGGCGCCAACATATCGGCGGACTGTAGGAAGCTGGTCAGCAATCGGTGCATTTCTCTGTGTTGACGCGCCAGCCTCGCCTCAAGGCTTTTGATTCTTGTCACGTAACCAGAGCCCAAGTGGATTGGCAAGCGCTTCTTGAGAGCATCGAGAGCAGCTTCAACTTTGCTGAATTCATTCAAGCTCAAATTTGTTTTCGCCGTTTCCATCTGTCGGTCAAAGTCGTGACGCCAAAAAGCAAGCACCTCGTCAATCACCGTCGACCGTGCTTTGGAAACGACTTCTGGATCCATGGGATGACCCTCATCAGCCATGGGCTCTGCCAGGAGGAAGTCCTGCAAATCGCCCCTGGACAAATAAGGCTGGTTTTCTTGTCGACCCTCAACCAAAGAACGAAAATGAGCCAAAGCCACGGACAAAAGGGCCTCTTCTCGCTTTCGGCGTTGTCCCTCAATGGCGTTCTTGATCTTAAGATTCTCATTCTCAAACTGAATGCGAACCCAACGCGGCAAATCGGTGAGGGTCGAATTGAGCTCCCGGCTCAATTGGTCTTCACATTCCGTGGCCAACAACCTCTCGGCCCCGTCTAAGTCGCCGACCTGGAGGCGACTACGAGGCCCCAAGAAAACCCGAGTCATCACCTCATCAACATCGCTCTCTTTCAGGACTTTTGCTGTCTCCCTATCCTTGGCCCTGGGCTTGCCTCCAGCCACAGAGGGTGGGTTTGTTGTTTGCTCGTCGTCATTCGTCGACAACCCCAAGTAAGCGATCACCGCCATCAACAAGACGCTCCCCACAAGAACACCCCGACCTTTGAGGGCTGCTCTCTTGGGTTTCTTCAAGCGAGGGCGAGGGGCAAGGCCTCGCTTGACTGCACGTAAATCTCTTAAGAGCTCTGCGGGGGTTTGATAGCGATTCTCTCTATCTTTGCACAGCAACCTCTCAACGATGTCAGCAAAGCCTGAACTCAGGTGAGGGTGGCTTTCAGAGAGATGCGGTGGGTCTTCGTAGAGGATCTTCGTGATGACGGCCCCGACGGAATCCCCGGAGAAAGGCGAATCACCCGTTGCCATGTGAAAAAGCGTGGCCCCGAGGGAGAACAAATCTGTTCTGGTGTCCACTTGCTCTGGATTCTTGGCTTGCTCCGGTGACATATAGGCTGGGGTACCGACAGCGTGGTTCTGACTGGTCATCGACGAATCAAACTCAAGTTTTGCCAAGCCCAAATCAGCGAGGAGTGCTTGACCATCTTCGTCCAAGAGAATGTTTGCCGGCTTGATATCCCGATGAACAACATGGTCCCGATGGAGTTCGAGGAGCGCTTCCCCCATTTGAATCGCCAGCTCAACAATCTGAGACTCAGGCATTGGGCCGTCAGCCTCCAGGACATCCCGAATGTTCTGCCCTTCCACCAATTCCATGACAAAGTAACAGGTGTGTTCAAGAGTGCCGGCGTCGAGAGCCCGAACAATGTGGCTGTGATTGAAGCGAGCCGCTATCCGCGCTTCGCGCATCAAGCGGCCCAATACTTTTTCGTTATCGCAAACGGTTTCTTCGAGAACCTTAACCGCAACCAGACGGTTCATCCCTTCTTGTCGAGCACGATAGACCGTAGCCATGGAACCACGGCCTAAGATCGACTCGAGGGTATAACCAGGGATCTCAGGAAACCCCGGCCCAGTCTCTGTGCTCATCGGTCTCTAATAACCACTCTTAGCGAATGCCTTGAGGGCTTTGTCAGCTTCCTCTGGTGACACGCCAAAGACTTTCTTCAGAGCCTTGACTTGAGACTTTACCTTCGCGGTCGAGTTTTCCATCTGAATCACTCCTGGCCAAGTGGCTTTGCACTCTTTGATGAACCGACTGAATTTCCCTTTGTCTTTGAGCATCCAAGAAATGAGCAAATGACCTTTTTGGGTGTCAAAGAAAGTGAGCTCTCTCAAAGTAGCAAGCTCAAACATATTCTTGGTGTGCTTCAGGCGGTGCTTGGCGATGCTCTTCTTGACGATGACCTTAAAAGCAGAGAGTTTGAGTCCTTTGGATTTATCTTCGTCCTCTGTGGTGCCCAGACCGTAAGGATCATCAAAGGAACCAACCACCAAACGACCATGAACCTTGCCTTGGAAGTAAATGCCCAAACTTTATCGCAACCAACCAGGCGTGAAGTTGTTGTTGTAAGCGTGGCGGTCCACACAGAGGTGACCCACCAGGTGACACATGACAGCTGCCACATGCTCAGGCTTGTGGGGTTTAAGATGAGTGACCATCACGTTTCTTTGAGCAGACTCATTGAGATGGCTACCAGGAGCATGATTTTTGACGAACTGCTCTTTGTTCCACACGGGGTACTTCTTTGAATACCACTTCACATAACGGCGATAGTCGCGCTTGTTGGCAAGAATAACGCCCATGCACTTGCGACCGTCTTTCCACAGTTTCTTGTGGCTTGAATAACCAGCATCCCGGGCGAAAATCTTGTAGCAGCGCTCGGCCTCATTCATGATCTTGACCATCTTGCCCTTCGACAAAGATGAGCACCAAGTGAAATTCTCGGTTTCGAAGAAGTTGAGTTTCTTCCCCAAGGCCTTGGCAATTTCTTCTGCTTCTTTTCGGTCGCGCTCGTCGCGCAGGGGAATAACCTTCATCGCACCAGCAGTATCGCCATCCATGATTGGCGAGTCAGACAGAGTTGCTTCCACCGGCCCTTGGCCTAAAGCCAAGAAAAAAACGAGGGCCATCAGCGCTCTTTGAGTCAACTTGTTCATTCCTTCTCCCTTACCGGCTGGGGTCCCATCAATTCTTGGATGGGGCCTCTAAACCGTATTTTTCCATTTTTCTCTGAAGCGCAAAGCGGCTAATCCCTAAGAGCCTGGCCGCCTTCGTCTTGTTGGCTTTCGTGCGTCTAAGAGCTTTGGTGATTTCCCGAGACTCGATTGACTCTACAAGTTCATTGAGATCATGGAAACCGGAATCCTCACCAACCAAAAGTTCAACTTCTTCTTGGATATGGCTGGGAACATCGTCCTTGCCCAAAACCTCGCCACCCAGTGCCACCATGGAACGGAGTTCGTTCTCCAGCTCACGAATATTTCCTGGCCAACGATATTGCTTCAGTAGCTCTAACGCCTCCTTTGTCATGGTGTTCCGAGTTTGTCCAGCTTCGTCAGCAAAAAGCCGAAGAAAATGCTCGATCAAAGAGGGAATATCGTCCTTTCGTTCCCGCAAGGGAGGCACGACAATGGAGACAACCTTGATACGGTAGAAGAGGTCTTCTCTAAACTCGTTCTGAGCAATTTGTTTTTTCAAGTCGCGATTCGTCGAAGTAATGAGCCGAACATCAATTTTTTCGACAGATTTTCCGCCAATAGGCCGGCACTCCCCCTCCTGTAGGACCCGCAGGAGCTTGGTTTGGAGTTGAAGTCCCATGTCGCCAATTTCGTCGAGAAACAAAGTGCCGCCAGAGGCCGCACTGAAGAGTCCTTGGCGATCCTCATTGGCACCCGTGAACGCCCCTTTGACGTAGCCAAAAAGCTCGCTCTCCATCAACGATTCGGGAATTGCGCAACAGTTTTCCGAAACAAGATTTTGGTGAGATCGCCGGCTCAAACGATGAACCGCTTGAGCTACCACTTCTTTCCCGGTCCCGCTCTCTCCTGTTATCAACACGGGTAAGTCGGAGCTGGCCACCTTCCGCACCAAAGCCTTGAGTTCCCGCATTGGAGCGGAATCACCGACCATTGCCCCCCGGCGCCCCATGGTATCCAGATCTCCTGGGTCCATGCCCAAAACGCCACCTTGAGATGCCGCTCGAAGCCGAGAGCCTTGCTCTTCAACCTGCACATGAAGTCGTCTGTTGAGATCTTCCAAACGCTGGCTTTTACCTAAGACTTCGTCATAGAGTCGGGCATTCTCCAAAGCCACAGCGGCATGGTCCGCCAAAATCTTGAGGAGCCTGAATTGGCTCCTCTTGAAAACACCCTTGTGGAGGCGATTGTCGACATACATGACCCCCAAGACTCGGTTCTTAACCTTGAAGGGCACACACATGACAGATCTCAGCCCCAAGGAATGCACACTTTCCTTGGCTCCAAAACGATCGTCATCGGCTGCGTTCACGCACAGGACGGCTTGGCCTGAAGTGCTGACCTGAGTTGCAATGGACCAACTGATGGCAAACTCCGGGGCACTCACCTCTTGCTGTTCGAAATTGCGGGCGACACGAAACTCCATCTCCTGCTTGCCAACCAAGATCAGAAATCCCCGCTCAGCTCCAGTCAGTTCAATGGCATTGTCGATAATGAGATTGAGAAGGCGTTCTAACTCATGCTCCGTATTGAGGGCTGACGCGATTCCCTGCAAGCGCAGGAGGATGTCAGCGGAGAGAGGGTCACTATCCTCCTCCAACCGCAAATCCCCCCCCACATCAATCGTGGCTTGGGTCACAGTTTCCGTGTAAGTCCCTGTTTCCACTTTTGGTTCAAGGGAGACTTTTGTGCTCCCCAATTGCACCACATCCCCCACCATCAGTTTGCTTCGGCGCACCCGACGACCATTGAGAAAGGTGCCGTTCTGACTGCCAACGTCAACGACAAACCACTCGTTCTCGACGAATTCGATTTTGCAGTGGTGCCGCGATGTTCGAGGATCCGCTAAAGGCAGAGAATTGTCGTGAGCTCGCCCCAAGGTGATGGTCTCATGGCGTAGGTCATAGTGCTCTTGTGAACCAGAATCCCGCACGATCAGCTTAAGCGCTGGTGTCTGTGCATCTGTCGCTTTTGCCATGAAGGCCTCCTCATTCCCAATACTCGCTCTACCATAGTGTGATTTCGCACCATCAAGTGCAAGAACAAACTAGAGTGCGCGATTTCCGCTCAAAGGACGTGGGGGAATGACCGAATGACACATAGAAAATGGAGGAATTTGCCTGAAATTGCAGAAACCTCTCACCCATGCATGACATTTGACCACAAGTACTTACACAGTAAATAGTTAAAGGAGATCTACTGGGCCATAACGGTGCGGACGGCTACCACAACTTCGTCCACTTCGATCTCGGTCATGCAACGGTGGTCTAAATCGCAGATTTTCTTGTGGCAGGGGCCACAGGGCACATCGTGTCGAACAATCACTGACTTTTCGTTGTTGAGATCTGTCCACCCAGGGTGGGTGGGGCCCATGAGAACCACGGACGGCACCCCCAGAGCCTGGGCGATGGCTCGAGGGCCGGTATCCGTGGTCAGCAGGCAAGCCAAACTCTGAATCATAGCCCGCAATGGTGCCAGTGGAATCAATTCATCAAGGCTATTGATGCACGGGTTCTTCATCAGTGCGGCAATTTCGGCGAGGAGTTCCTCTTCACCTGGACCACCCAGAAGCACCAGGGTCCCGCCCCATTCTTCGACCATCCGATCCCCAGCCTCAGCGAACCGATGGCTGGGCCAAAGCTTGCTGGCTCCAAACTTGGCACCGGGATTAAGGCCGATGAGGGGACCTGACGGCAAGCCTCCATGACGGCTCCACCAATCTGCGACCCAATCTTTGTCGCCTTGAAGAACGGGCAAGGTGTAAACAGATTCTCCAGCCTCCATTTTACAGCCCAAACCTTCGATCAGCCGAAAATAGAATTGAGCCATGGGCATGGGGAGACGTTTCTTACCGTCCAAAAGTGGTTTCTGAGGCTCAGTCAAAAGGAGCGAACGCCCATCTCCGACATACCCTCTGCGCCGTTTGATTCCCCCTAGGCGAGCCTCAAGAGCAGAACCAAAGGAATTGGTCAGGAGTATGGCCAGATCAAAATCAAAAGCCCGGAGTATCTTGGCCGTTTGAAGAACGCCCTTCACTCCACCAGAAGGTAAGGAGTGGATGTGATCGACCTCAGAAAAGCCCTCGATGATAGGGACGGCATAAGGGCGCAGGCCCAAGTGAATTTGAGCCTGCGGAAATTGCCGTCGCAAAGACCTCAGAACCGGCGTGGCCATCACCACATCGCCGATCCAGTTGGGCCCCCGCACGAAGATCTTCTTGGCCATTAGGAGAACTTAATGCGCCGAATCCGTTGGATGATTTTGCTGCTGGCGTGGTCCTTCGGGTCACCACAAATGGCGATGTCGCCGCCATAAGCCACAACAGTTTCTCTTTCTGGGACAGTTTCGGGGGTGTAGTCCGCACCTTTAGCAATGATATTGGGACGAATCTGATCAATCAGAGCGTCGCAAGTCGCCTCGTCAAAGAGAATGACGTAGTCAACCCAACGAAGTGCAGAGAGCATTTCCAAACGCTCTTCTTCTTTGATGATGGGCAACTTGGGATTCTTATACTTCTTCACAGAAGCGTCGGAATTCACTGCTACGATCAAATAGTCTCCACGGCTGCGAGCGTCTTTGATGCAGCGAATATGCCCTACGTGCAAGATATCGAAGGTGCCGTTGGTCATCACCACAGTCTTG
>WFTN01000494.1 GCA_015485455.1 Planctomycetota bacterium
GCCTTGGAGCCACATGATCTCCTGCATGCTCATGCCGATTTCTCGGGTGTAAAACACCGAGATGATGGCCATGGGGAAAAGGCTCATTTGAAGGGCGTGGAAGGCGCAAACTAAGCGCGGATTTCGAGCCAATGGGTTCATGGAGCCATTCTGTCAAAGTCCATGCTTGGTTTACATGTGACAGATTCGCGAATTCGGTGAGAATCCTGAAGCTATCCCTCCATTTGCCCCTCGAAAGCTATGGACATTGGGCTATACTCCTTAGCAGTCCAACGGAGATCGGCATGTTCAACACTATCGACTTCAGTGCAATTCCTGACCAAGAGCGCGTGGCCTTCTACGGCCTCCTCTTTGCCATCGCCGCCGCCGACGGCACATTCGATCCGGAAGAAATGGCCGTCATTCACTCTGTCCTCGACATCACTGGTCTTTCCGAAGATTCAAAAGAAAAGATTCGAGGCTATCGCGTGAATCCGCCGGACTCCTCATCTTGCCTCAAGGTCATCGCCAACTCCCAAGACGAACTCCGCCACGGCACCATGATGAGCTTAGTGGATATCGCCTTAGCAGATGGCATCTTAACCACCGCCGAAGAACGAGCCCTTGAGGTCGCTGGCTTAGCTCTGAGGATCAGCCAAGATCAGATCCAGTGTATGCTCGACTTGGTCGAGGAAGCCGCTGACATCCTGAACCGCGATCATCCCAGCGATCTTGATAGCAGTGAGATCCGAATTCGAGCAAGAAGGTTGGCCGAAAGTGGCATCACACATTCAGCCGCTTTCTTCTCAGGCACTGTGGGCAGACTCGTTTCCGTTGCTCCTGATGCCCTTGCCAACGCATTAGATATCGGGTTGGGGCGCATTCCCGGCGCTCCCATTTCTGTCATTGTTGGCTCAACCATTCACATCAGCGTGTCTGAATTGCTCTCACCGGGTAGCGAAAATCACAACCCTGCAAGTATCGAGCAAAAAAAGATTCGACGGGAACGAGCCCATGAGGCCATCGAACATTTACAGACCACCTTGGAAGAGCTTATGGCCTTGGTCACCAAAGCCGAAAACGACACGGCTTCCGAGGAATACGACAATCTCATGGCCCGATGTGATGGCCTGCGACAATTGGTCCGAACCCGCCGGTCAGCTTTGGAAGAAGGTTAAATGCCCCCCCCATCACACAACGCCTCTGGCCTCAAGACTCAAGCGGTCATCTTTGACTTAGACGGCACTTTGGTTGACAACATGGAACTCCATGCCGAGGCTTTCGCCCACTTCACCAAGAAGTACGGGTTGCCCGACCTCACCGACCAAATGCGTCGCAAGATTGACGGCAAACGTAACCGTGACATCTTCCCCATCCTCTTCGAGGACCCTCTCGATCCAGCGACAATCAAGAGCTATACCTTAGAGAAGGAAAGCCTTTACCGAGAATTGGCTATTGACAAGCTCAAACCAGTACCGGGCTTGCTTGATTTCCTTGATCACCTGCGAAGCAAGTCGGTTCCTTTTGCCGTAGCCACTTCCGCCCCCGAGGCCAATGTCGTCTTCAGTTTGAAAGCGCTCGGCATGGAAGAAACGTTCAACGTCATTGTTCGGGGCGATCAAGTTCCGCGGGGAAAGCCCTTCCCGGATGTTTTCTTAGAAGCCAGCAAGCAGCTTCGTTGCACTCCCGAAGCATGCCTCGTTTTTGAAGATGCTCCTGCTGGCATTGAAGCTGGGTTGGCAGCGGGTATGCGATGTGCCGCTTTAACAACAAGTTTTTCCGCCGCTGTCATTCATGAAAGCGTGACACCCCATTTTGTCGTCAACGATTACGACGATGTCCTCAAACAAATTGCCGACTTCGGTCTCGGCGCCTAAGGAGAACAGCCATTTCTCGTCATGATGATATTGAGAGAATTCACGCCGCCCTGGTGAAAACAATAAAGATTGCCAAGCAATACGACGCGGCCACCATTGAGGTCAAGAAGAAAGAAGGTGGAAGCCCTGTTACGGAGGCGGACCAGAAAATCGACGACGTTCTCAGGAACGTTCTGCCCCAACCCGGCGACGGTTGGCTTTCGGAAGAAACGGCTGACGACAAGACACGCCTCGCTTGCTCTCGGGTCTGGATTGTCGACCCCATTGATGGCACCAAGGAATTCGTCACTGGTATCCCAGAATGGTCGATCTCCATTGGTCTCATCGAAGACGGCCAACCTGTGGCTGGGGGCATTGCCAACCCAGCAACCGGAGAGATCATCTTGGGGTCAACAGAAACAGGGGTGACCTATAACGGCGAAAGAGTCGCCATGCCAGAGAACGTTTCTTTAGCAGGAGCCACAGTCTTGGCTTCAAGAAGCGAAGTCAAGAGAGGCGAATGGGACCATTTCGAAAACGACTCTCAATTCAAAGTAGTTCCCTGCGGTTCTGTGGCCTACAAGCTCGGCGTTGTTGCTGGGTGCCGTTATGACGCCACTTGGACCTTAGTTCCCAAGAACGAGTGGGACGTAGCCGCTGGCGCCGCCTTGGTGATTGCGTCTGGAGGTTTGGTCCTCCTCAAAGATGGCAGCAAACCCGTTTTCAACCGAGAAGATCCCCTTCTTCCCGGATTTTGTGCGACACCGCACCCAGATCGTTCCCCAGAATGGGGACCATTCTTAGATGAGCTTCTCGGATAAAGCCCTACGGAGAATAGACATGAGC
>WFTN01000495.1 GCA_015485455.1 Planctomycetota bacterium
GAATAGCGTTGTCTGCGGCGCCATCATCACCTGACGCCGAGTAGACGCGGATACGCTTGAATTCCCACTCCGTCACGCTGGAAATATCTTGGTCGATCAAAAACACCGTGACGACGGCGCAGAAGATGGCCATAACTTTCGCCCAAACATGATGTCGAGCCAAGAGTGTGCGAATGAACCCCGAAGCTGAACTCATTGACTCAACTCCGTGGCACCACTGGCTTCATCAACATCGACGATTTCAACGTCATCAATCTCTTCTTCGACAGTGTTGATGGCCTGAGCGGTCTGTGGCAACCGCTGTTTGCTTTCCCTAGCCTCAAACTGCACGTTGATACCCTTGGCGATGGAAGCCTCAAGCTCTTCCACAGTGACTCCTAAACGGAGCTTCCCGCGGTGAGCAATGGAGATTCGCCCGGACTCTTCTGAAACCACAACAACCATGGCATCGGACTGCTCCGAAAGTCCAACGGCGGCTCTGTGCCGTGTGCCCAAATTGTGACTCATACCCACATTAACCCCCGACGGTGGCGGCAAATGACAGGCGGCATACATGATCCGACCACTCATGATCAAAACGGCACCGTCATGGAGAGGAGCTCCGCTATAGAAGATGTTCTCCAGTAATTGGGCAGTGATATCAGCATTGAGCCTGACACCTCCGGCGCGAAAACCGTCAATGCCTTCTCGTCGCTCCACAACGATCAAAGCACCCGTGAACTTCTTCGACATGGACTGGCAAGCCTGCCCGATAGCTTTGATCGCTTTTTCTCTTTGGATTGGAGGCTTCGACCCAAAGAACCGCTCGATCATGCGGAACGCCGGGATATTTCCAAGCCGTGAGATTGCCAATCGCAACTCAGGTTGAAAAATGACGAGGAGAGCGACCCCTAACACAGGCAATGCCGCGCTGGCGAGCCACCTCAATCGGGGCATTTCGAATTGATCCAAGAGCACAAAGAAAACGGCCACAGCGATCAAGAGGAGCACGATGAAACCTGCAAGGAGGCCGCCGCCCCGGGTGGCGTTCAAATGGCGAATGAAGCCATAGTATATCACCGCCAAAATGGCGACTTCTGCAATTGTCTCAAGCGTGTGATTCAACGAGGTTTCTCATCTCTTATCTGAGTTGATCTAAGACAAGCAAAGCATCAACATGGGCGCGGACATCATGAACTCGCACCATTGGGACTTTCTTTCCGTGCAAGAATGCCGTGGTCGCCGCAGTCCCATGATCACGACGACGGGGATCTGATTCTCCAAGAATCTCCCCCAAGAAACTCTTACGGGATGTGCCAACCAACAGGGGCCGATCGAGCTCGAAGAACTCCTCAATGCGGCGCAAAATGCTAAGGTTTTGCTCCAGAGTTTTTCCAAAGCCAATGCCAGGGTCCAAGATGGTCTGTGACCATGATACACCGAATCTTTCGGCACGTGTCATCACTTTGCTGAAGAAGCGCTTAATATCCACAATCACATCCTCATATTGAGGCGCATCTTGCATCGTTCGTGGGCTTCCTTGCATGTGCATGAGGATGCAGGGAGCACCGGTTTCCCCAATAAGAGCTGCCATGTTGGGGTCGTATTGCAATGCAGAAACATCATTCAAGATATCGGCGCCCACGTCAAAACAAGCGCGAAAGACCTCTGCATGGTAAGTATCAATAGAAATGGGGATTCGAATGGATGCCGCCAAAGCCTGAACGACAGGGAGCAACCTCTCCAATTCCGTTGCCACACCCACATCTTGGGCCCCTGGTCGGGTGGAGCAGGCCCCGATATCCAGGATAGCTGCCCCGTCCTCCACCATTTGCAGCCCTGCAGCCACCGCGTCATCAACGGCTTGAAATTTTCCGCCATCGGAGAATGAGTCCGGTGTAACGTTGAGAATCCCGGCGACTCCGGTGCCAGGCCCTAATGAGAATGGGCCTCGCCGCGTCTCAAACCGGAATTCGGATGACATAGGCCGACTCCACAGGACGCTTAAGCTCCTTCGCCTGCCAAACCGGGAGGCAGTTTCGGTTCAGGTTCAGGTTCTGTGGGAGTTTGCACTGTTGGCTGACTGAGGGGAGTCTCTTCAGCATGCTCTTCCATGGATGCCCGCTCCGCAGCGATGCGCTCGCGCACAGACTCCACCGATTCCCCAGCCATGAGTCCAGCGATTTCTTCTCCGGTCAAGACTTCATATTCCAGAAGTGCTTCGGCCAACTTAGCCAGCTCATCCTTGTGCTCGCTCAAGACCTTCATGGTCTCAGAATAGGCTTCCGTAACAATGCGCTTAACC
This sequence comes from Planctomycetota bacterium, assembly GCA_015485455.1. Lineage (GTDB taxonomy): Bacteria > Planctomycetota > DRQF01 > S139-23. The sequence continues at coordinate 2,285 of WFTN01000495.1, forward strand.
TCTTCGTCTATGGCTTCAGTCATAGACTCAGAAACAGAAGTTTGTCGGCCAAGATCGCGACCAATAAACACTTGCTCCTGATTCTCTTGGTAGCTGATGGGGCCGATAGTTTCACTCATGCCCCATTCTCGGACCATACTGCGAGCAATAGCCGTCGCTTGTTTGATGTCATTCGACGCTCCGGATGTGTAATCATCAAAGAAAAGCTCTTCTGCTACACGCCCGCCAAAACAGATCTTCAAATGAGTCGTGGCCTTAACAACAGTGATGCTGTAAGAATCCTTCTCTGGCAAGTACATCGTGGCACCCAGAGCTTGCCCACGGGGTACAATGGTGACCTTATGGATGGGGTCAGAGCCAGGAGTCAACAAAGAAATCAAGGTGTGCCCAGCTTCATGGTAAGCCGTGATCTTCTGTTCATGCTCATCCATGATGCGGCTTGTCTTGGCTCTACCCCAGCGAACACGGTCCCGAGCTTCTTCTAAGTCTTCTTCGCAGACATAGTCCTTCTGGGCCAAAGTCGCCACAATGGCTGCTTCATTGACGATGGCCTCAAGCTCAGCCCCACTGAAGCCCGGTGTTCCCCGAGCAATCTTCGCCAGATCAATATTCGGATGCAGCTTCACTTTACGGCCATGAACACGAAGAATCGCTTCACGCCCAACAACATCTGGTAGCTCAACCGTGACCTCCCGGTCGAAACGTCCTGGACGGAGAAGAGCCGGATCGAGGACGTCCACCCGGTTAGTGGCTGCGATGACGATGATGCCCGTGTCCGTTTCAAAACCATCCATCTCCACCAAAATAGCGTTGAGAGTCTGCTCTCTTTCATCATGGCCTCCACCAAGACCAGCGCCACGACGACGCCCCACCGCATCGATTTCGTCCAAGAAGATAATACAAGGAGAGTTCTCCCGTGCTTGCTTGAAGAGGTCACGGACCCGAGATGCACCCACACCAACAAACATCTCAACAAAGTCAGAGCCAGAGATACTGAAGAAGGGAACTTCAGCCTCGCCAGCAATGGCTTTCGCCAAGAGTGTCTTACCAGTTCCAGGGGGGCCGACGAGCAAGAGTCCTCGAGGCGTACGGCCTCCAAGACGAGCAAACTTGCCCGGGTGCTTGAGAAACTCAACGATCTCGGAGACTTCCGACTTCGCTTCTTCCACCCCAGCTACATCATCAAAAGTGACTGTGCTCTTCTCATGAGCATTCATCTTGGCTCGACTCTTGCCGAAAGAAAGGACGTTCCCTCCCATGCCGTTGCCTCGCATCTGGCGGAAAACAAAGAACCACAAGAAGGCAATAATCAAGATCCAAGGCACCAATCCGATCAGGACGTTTTCCCAAAGACCCGCAGACGGTGCCCATGAGAGCTCACCTTTACTGGTATCACCCAGATCAATAGTGACCTCACTCGGAGAGGCAATCCCTAAACGAGCATTTACTTCCGTGGTGTTGGTCAGCTCGAGCAAACGATTGAAGCTAATGCGAACTGGAACTCGACTATCATTGGTCGCGATAGTCTTAGGAGTGAAGAGATAGACCTGTTGCCCACGAGAGCTGTCGGTCCGGCTACCGGCTCCGTCAACCTTATCCGTGGACGTGGGTTCCGTCATGCGAACCAAGAGATGATCGACATCATCGAAACTCAGGATGTAACGGCGATGAACAGCAAAATCGAGAGCAGCAATCCCCCCCGGCTTGGCGGCAGCCTCATAGAGGCGGAGCAATTGCTCATCGGCAAGATCGGCGTTGCGAGCGGCTTTGACTCCTAAACTCTGGAGCTCTGTCAGGCGATTTGCCCATTCTGAAGACACTTGGGTAGGGACCACCACCCGCACTGTCTTACTCTTGCTGTCTTTTGGAGCTTTCTTGAGATCGACTTGAACGGCCGTTTGTTCAATCCGCATCTCTTTCACTTTGCCCTGAGCCAGGTAAGCAAAAAGTTCCGGCGAGGAAACGTTCTTCGGCTCTTGGAAGTTACTCCGAACCACCATCCAGACGATGAGTAGAACCAATCCAATCAACAAAACGCCGGCAAAATTCTTAGGACGAGGAGGCTGCGCCCCATCTTGGTTGCCGTTATTGCCTGGTTCCGTGGGCGGCGGTGTATTGCCGTTCGACATGAAAAACTCCTGGTCCCCGTAAATCGACGGAGTCCGATTCTTACTGCTGCGCGGGTTTGAAGGTATCCCGCCACAGGATCAATACGAAGTCTGAAGTACCGCTGTCCAAAAAACACCTCCCCCAAATGACATTTGAGAGCAGAAATGTTTGCCTTAAACAGCCCGCATCTTTGACGTGGGGAATCTTAACTGATGCGATGAAGAGGAAAAAGAAAGTCACGACGTTCGTCGGCACCCTCCCAATGGGCTGGGGAATTTCCCCCACGCCGAGATCAAGAAGAGCCTATGTCCTTAGTTAGACTCGACTTCCGAGCTTTGAGCTCGGATTTCTTCAAGATCTCGCAAGAAACTCTGGCGCTCAAGCTTATTGACGATGTCTTCTGCCAAATCTCTTAGAGCTTCGTCGAAGGCCGTTTCCAGGCTTTCCCCACGTTCGACGATGAACTCCGCCCGGTTAGCTCTTTGAAACGAAATGAGAACCTTGCCGGTCTTTGCACTGCGCAACTCCACGAGGGCCTGCACGACAACGGCCTGTTCAGAGACCAGATTGCGATTCGATTCCACCAAAGTCGGCCGGGAAACGCTCACGATTCGCCCAGTCAAGATAGCGTCGGCATTCCGTCTGCGTGTTACGCGAACCGGTGCTCGCTGATTAAGCTCTGCGGTGATCTCCCGGGTCAGTTGAAACTCGATCTCCCGGTAAAAAGTGTCATTACCAAAGACATCAACGGCAATATTGTTCACCCCGGCTGGCAAAAGAGAACGGGTGGTGTAACCACAACTGCTCAATAGCGTCAAAGCCAGGACCATAAAAGCCAATGAGTTCTTAGTGACCATGAGAGGAATGCCCAGAAGGTTCGGGTGTGGGTGCACGTTCAGCGTTCTTCAGATTCTCCAACTCGTCGAAGAACTTGTCTTCGCTTGGATCCGGAAGAGTCCCTATGATTGCTTCAGCCTCTTTGGCAGCTTCCGAATCAGGATAGTCTCGAATACATCGGCGTAAGAAGAATCGGGCTGCTCCATTGTGACCCTGACCGATGTACCAATTGGCGATGGACACTTGCTTTTGGGCCAGAGTATTGACGAAAAAGGCTATATGTTGATCCGCCTCTTCCCGCCGCTCATCCTCGGGAAACTCACTCTTATAGCGCTCAAACAGCCGAATACCTTCATGCATGTTCTCTTGGTCGTAGGCTGGCCCCTTACACATGGCCAAGCGACAAAGGCCTTGATTAAACAAAGCTCGAGGAGCCCAAACAGAACGATGATAGCGCTCGACGATGGTGGCATAGGCAGCTTCCGCTTCGATGAAGTTATCTTGATCAAAAAGGTAGTTCCCCAGTTTCCATTGAGCCTCGTCAGCGAAATGGCCATTGGGGAAATTGGTAACGATCAACCGTAGAAGGGCAACACCATCACTCTCCAAATTGAAGATGAACCAGCTATGCTTACCTTCCAAGTATTCGTTGGCCAAACGCCAAGCACTCGCCTCAATCTCTTCATTGAGCTCGGAAATCGGATAGAGGCGGACGAACTCCTTGATGCCATTGCGAGCATCGGTGGCTTCTTCCAATTCGAGATAACTAAGAATAAGAAGATGACGTGCCAAACGATCGTTCACCGTATCGGGAAAGTCTTCTAAGTAGAGCTCTAACGCCACCGCTGCTTGCTCGTGGTTTCCTGCGTCATGGATGCTCTTGGCTTCATCAAATGCCTCCTGTGCATGACGGGTCTCTTCTTTGGAGCGGTTGAGGATGCGGATTCTTGCCTGATAGCGCTCAAGCTCGTCCGCCCCAGGATCTGAGCGGAGAAAATCGGGCAAGGCTTGGTTGAACTTGCGCCCAAACGAACCACAGCTCGTTAAAAGTGCAGTCGCGAACACCACAAGAATGAGCTTGGCCCCATGGGAGCGGGCCGATTGAGCCTGTTGCATTTTCCTAAACCCTTTACAGGAAGGACCTTAGAATTCCAAAAGATGATCATTTGAATCCTACTGCTATAGGGGTACGAGATCAACTCAGTTGAGCAGGTCTTTCTGACACTGGAATTGTCGCCGAGAATCTATCGAGAGGCATCGGATGAAACCGAAGGTGCGATCTTCTTGACATCCTTTTCCAAGAACCCCCATTGAGGGTCGAGAGCAAAGGGCTCACTCAGAATGGGTTTCTCAAAGATTCCAAGGAAGATCCTGGCCATGAGGCCACGCAAGGATCGATGTTGGCGGCGAGAAAGTGGGATTTCCGCCGCTTCCACTGGTCCATGACTCCCTAAGAGAATGAGCAAACGAATATGGTCAGGGTCAACAACCACCGGTTCAGAGCCAGGACTTGGGCACCGAGAGCAAACATAGCCCCCCTCCTGGGGGTAGATTGCCATCGTCTCCTTCGTCGGCGCAGACTGGCAGCGGACGCACTTCTCCACTTCAACGGCGAATCCAATGGCCTGGAGCAAAGCAAATTCCGAAGCGAGAACAATGGGACGAGCAGCCGTCTCCTTACTGGCATCAAGAGCACCGAAGGCTCGCATCAGCACCTCGAATGCTGGGTGGTTCGGGTCTTCCTCCCGGACGCTTTGATAGAGAATATCGGCGAGGTAAAAGGCTGAGAGAAGGCTTCCAAGCTTCTTCCGCATCTTGGGAAAACCGGTCATGGGCTCATAGCGTTGCAACAACCCAAGGGCGCTCCCTTGGCTCGATCGGTAGGTAATCTTCGCCAACTGGAAGAGGTCAAAAGGACCTTTAAGATAAGAATTCGGCTTTTTGATGCCTTTGGCCAAAACGGAAATGCGGCCCGCATCCGGAGTGAGCAGGTGGCCGATCTGACTGGTTTCCCCATAGTCAAATCGGCGCAAGACAAGGCCAATAGTTTGGTGCTCAGTAAAAGCCATGACTGCACTATACTGCCTTGCGGGACGTTTCGCTTGGGTCACCTCTTCGATTCATGCGATTGGGGCGTTGTGCTGACCCTAAGCTCAGTACATTCAGCCCGTTTGTCCTATTCTTGGCAGATTGCCAGAGTTTGTGAAGATCGAGTCCCTTGTAAACCCGGGGGCTTAACCCGAATGATTCGTGACCTCGGGACCGATCTCATGGATGAGTCGGGTTAGGAAGGCGATTCATCTTCCACAGGTTCGAGGGTTAAGCGAACTCGTTTCACTTTCCGATCATCAGCTTCCGTGACTTCGAAGTGGACGCCTTCCATCTCCACTTCTTCTCCCATGGCTGGTACTTTCCCCAGTTGGCTGGCCAAGAAGCCACCCACCGTATCGTACTCACCTGTATCAGGAATCCTTAGGTCGAGTTTTTCGTTCAAATCGTCAATGGGGAGCTTGGCATCCACCACAACGGTGTTCTCCAAGACCTCGCCAATTTCGATTTCGTCGTCTAAGTCAAATTCGTCCTGAAGCTCGCCAACAATTTCTTCGAGAATGTCTTCAACGGTGACAATACCGGCGGTCCCGCCGAATTCATCCAAGACGATGGCAATATGAATCTTCTCTGCTTGGAGCAATTTGAGGAGTTCGTTGATCTTCTTGGTTTCTGGAATGAACAAGGGTGGCCTAAGGATTTCAGTCCAAGCCAGCTCGCCAGCTTGCAATTTTGCCAGATGGCGCAGGACGTCCTTGAAATAAAGAACACCAACAATCTGATCCCGGTTGTCTTTGTAGATAGGAATCCGAGAATGGCCGTGCTCTCCCAAGGTTTTCAGGGCATCTTCCAGGCTCATGTCATACTGAGCGCAGAGGAGGGAGGGGCGCGGAGTCATGATCTCCCGGGCAATTCGATCCCGAGACTCCATGATGTTCTCGATGTAGTCAGCGGCGTTTTCGCCCAAGATTCCTTCGGCTTCACCCTCTGAGACAGCGTCCAGAATTTCCTCCACCGCATCTTCTTCTTCCGTTGGAACTTCATGGCCACCAAAGAGTCGACCCATGAAAACCCCAAAAATGCCAAGAGGGATGGTAATGGGTTGAAAGACTTTGGTGATGACGCAAATGAATCCCAACAGGCTGAGTAACACCCGTTCTGGGGCTCTGGCTACGGTTGTACGAACCAGCCCCTTGGGGACGATCACCACCGCGAGGATAAATAGACTGAGGGTGGAGAAGTCAAGACGACCCCCAACCCCAGAAAAAGCACTACCGAGAAGCAAACCACAGGCAGAAACGATGAGGGTGACGGAGTTAAAGATAGACAAGGCCAGGGCGTGACCATCGAAGTCTTTCAAACGCGCGCTGATATCCGTAATGCGCTCTTCATCCCCAAGAATTTTCTCGAGCTTACTGTGGCTGTAAGTCAGCAAAGCCCCTTCTGCGGCCTGCCCAAAGATGAATCCCGTACCTGCAATGATGCCAAAAATAAGGGCCGTACTGTCGTCCAAGCGATTGGAACTCCGAATGAGAAAAGCGCTACTCGCATTAGAATCTACGATACTTGCTGCGAATCTTATAGACGTTCTATTATGGAAGATCGGCCGGAAGAATATTCAAACCAAAGAAGAATCTGCCAAGTGTCGGCCCAAATGACATAAATGTTCTTGATAAAGTGACTTAAGTGCTATTCGTTTTTGCGCCACATGGTCGATGTTGACTTCAAATAAGCCTCGAATGCATCATAACTTTCCATGCGAATCTCATCGCTTGCAGTTGGGTCTATGGCAGGCAAGGGCCTGGGAGTCAGGCTCTTCAACCACTGGAAGCTTCCCTGGCGTACCGCAGATGACGGATCCTCCAAGATCAGTTGGACAGCTTTGGCCGCGAGACGCTTATCCATCACTTTCGCCCTCAAGAGATCCTGGGTTGTCTTGAGTCGTGTGGTTTCATCCTGGTGGTCCAAGAGCATCTCCACCATCTCGTCGAACTCAGGCACTTCCTTGCGCCGAGGCAAAATCAACTTGAGGGCGGCTTTTGCACTGGATCCGTCCAAGTCCTCCACTGACTTAGCGACTTTTCTCAAGGTGGCCACACTTGGCTTACCCAGAGATAGGGCTTGGAGAACTTCATACTGCACCCGCCCATCCTCATCCTCCAAAAGAAGGACCAACTCCCCCACCAACTCTGGGTAGTACTTGGCCCACAATGTCGTCACGTCTCGGCGAACCAATGGGTTTTTGTCTTCTCTTCCTTTTCTCAAATGGCGCTTTCCCTGCTCTGGGTCAATGGCAGCAAAAGCCCCAAGAGCCATCAAGCGGATGTCGCTGTCCTTGTGGGTTAAGAAAGGTTCGATCTCCTCCAAAGCAGGTAGAGCCGCTGACCCCAGGCGGCCAAGACGACTGAGGGCTCGAACCGTTGCCTCAACGTCCTTCGCCGCTCCAAGGTCCGATCGGGCACGCCGCAGCTTTCGGCTGGTTTCAACCCGCGCTGATTTAGCAACGCGCTCTTCGTTGCGTCTTTGAACTTCGGATTCCGTCAAAGCGGTTCCCTGAGTCAGAAGTGTCACCGGCTCCCGGCGCTTCAAGACCACCAACTTCCCAGGCTCTCCCCCACAGCTGCTTAGAGCAAGGAGACCGACGAGAAAAACAGCATCCATTGAAAACCTGTTCTTGGCCACAACTTACCCTCACACCGGGAAAACAACGGCTATCCTGAAGCCATTCCTTCCCCACTCTACACCAGATGGCCTCCATTCGCCAAAGAGTTGGTGCTCTGGTCACCGTGCAATAAACTGAGCTGCGCCATTGGCCCGTTTGCCAAGGGCTAAACCCGACCACAGGACCGGAGATTGCCATGCAGAAGGTAGATATGATCATCAAGAGTCGGGGAGATTGGCTCACTTTGGCCCAAGAGCAGCCTGGGCCTCGTTGTGGTGCCTCCATGGACGAACTGACCGTCAAGCAGAATCAAGCCATCGCCATCACCGAAGATCGAATCACGGCCATTGGGCCAGTCGCCGACATTCTGGAGAGCTATAGCAGCGAAAACGTATTGGACTGGGGCGATCGTCTGGTCATGCCCGGTTTGATTGACCCCCATACCCACCCCATTTTCCTGGCAACTCGCGAAAACGAATTTCAAATGAGGAATCTGGGCAAATCCTACGTCGAAATTGCTTTGGCCGGGGGCGGCATTCGTTCATCGGTCCGATCATTGCGTCAGGCTTCCGAAGACGAGCTGACAGAATTAGCCCTCAAGCGTGCAGATGGATTCTTGGCTCTAGGCACCACCACAATCGAAGCCAAAAGCGGCTACGGTCTCAGCACCGAGGACGAAATAAAATCTCTCCGGGCCATCCGCCGGACCAACGAGAATCACGTTATAGACCTTGAGCCGACTTTTCTCGGTGCCCATGAAATCCCCGACGAGTATCGTGAAGACCGCAACGCATACATCGACCTCATTATCCAGGAAATGATCCCAGCGGTAGCGAAAGAAAAGTTAGCCCGCTTCTGTGATGTTTTCTGCGAGGCTCACGTCTTCACCGTCGAAGAATCAAGGCGCATCCTCAACGCAGCCAAACAACATGGCATGGAAATTCGGATCCATGCGGACGAAATTGAAAGCACCGGAGGGGCAGAACTTGCTGCGGAAGTCGGCGCCCTATCCGCAGATCACCTTGGAGCCATCAGCCCTCTGGGAATCGAAAGAATGCGCGACGCCAAAGTGGTCGCCACCCTCCTCCCGGGCACATCGTTCTTCCTCAACTTGGACTGCCGTGCTCCTGGGCGCAAGATGATCGACGCAGGTGTGGCTGTGGCCTTGGCCACGGATTTCAACCCCGGATCTTGTCACACCCAGTCCCTCTTCATGATCATGACCATTGCCTGCATCCACTACGGTATCACCGCTGCGGAAGCGATTACCGCCGTCACAGTCAACGCCGCCTACACCTTAGGGTTAGATCAAGATCGAGGACAACTCAAAGCTGGCATGCGAGCGGACATCATCGGCGTTGATGCCCCCAATGCCGCTTTTCTGCCCTACAAATTCGGTGACAACCCTGTCCGAGCTGTGGTGAAGAACGGCAAACTCGTGAGCCACCTTTCGACCTCTTGTTCATGACCCAAGGGCCCCTCACCTCATTGCGGCTCCACAAAACAATTTTCAAAATGGATGAAACGTTCTGCAATTGGGCTTCGACAGGTTAGAAAGGAGTCCAACCAAAATGAAACATGAACTCGATCCATTCCTCATCCACGAACAAGAGCTGCGCCAAGCGGCCCGTTCTCGATCAGCGAACGACACCGATGCAGATGATCTTCTGCAAGATGTTTGGTTGGCCGTCTTGGAAGCACCTCAGCGCCGGGCCAACTCCGATAAGTCCTGGCTCATGGGAGTTCTTCGTCACGTCTCCGTCAACCAGTTTCGCCGGGACAGCGCTAGACGTAGAAGAGAACGCCTGTCATCACGGGCGGAAGAAACAGAATCCACCGTTGACATCGTGGCCCGAGCATCCCTGCGGCGGCAACTCTTGGATGCCATGTTGGAATTACAGGCGCCCTATCGCAAAGTCCTCTTGCTTCGCTTTTTGTCAGACATGCCACCCCGAGAAATCGCTCAGTATTTGGACGAAAATCCAGCCACAATCCGAAGCCAACTCAAAAGAGCCCTTGTACTCTTAAGAGAAAAACTCGGTGTCAACGAAAAGGATAAACGGCTACGGGCTCTTGCCATCTTCTGCCCAGGTTTAGCCGACCGTGGAACCATCACGACTACCCTACTCCAAGTCTCAGGTGCCATCGCCGCTACCATTGTGGCTGTGGTGTCCCTGAGCTACCTGCTTGACGATGAAGAGGTCATTCCCATGGTCGAGCAAGCCACTTGGGTTCAGCCACAGCCCCATAGTCCCCGCCGAACGAAAACACAGAAAGTCGAAAAAGTGAACCCGGCCAACAATCCACGGCCGAAACCTCCAGCAAGCCTTCTGGCCGTCCGCGGTCAAGTTTCCCTACTTCCTGAAATCACTGGGGCCAACACCGAATTAGAAGTTTCAGTGCAACCCGTGTTAAGCGGACCAGCCTCGAATTTCTTGGGTCTCTCGGCTTATGACCACCATCTAAGAACCATGGGCCCAGATGCCTTCAGGGTGCAAACAACTGATGGTGGAAAATTCACTGTGCCCATGACTGAGCCGGGCCTATTGACTATTTCCTTCACCTCCCGCAAGTTTCCGGGCCGCAGCCAGATCATCGCAAACCACATGGATTCAAAAGTCCACCGTCACCACATTCGCTTGCTTCAGGACATAGACCTCAGACTCACGGACCAAGATCTGCGATTCCAAGGCCCCGTCCGCAATGGCCTGGGCATAAAACTGACTTCCAAAGATATTGATCACATCCAAAGGCCAGGACCTTGGTTGCCCGGTGTAGGAATCCCAGTGTACGACGCCAGTTCAGATTTAACTTGGTACTTACGTTTGCGGGAGTCTCAAGCTCACCTGGGACCACCCCATGTGCAACGCTGGTGCAACTTTCAATTGTTCGACACCCGTCATGGAGGCCCCTTGGCCCACGTCCAAGCCCGAATTCGATTCCAGGGGCGCAACTTTCGCGAGTGGACTTGCGAACTCCCCCAAGTCATCGATGGAAACCTCCGTTTCCCAATCCTTGACATCAACCCACAATCGGCGAATGTGGTCCTCGAATTCCAATTCGAAGATGGAACCCTCATGAAAGTTCCCCGCTTTCAAAAAGTCGCTCTCGCCCTAAAAGGACAATTCGACGAAAACAACATTCCCATGTGGATCAGCCAACCCATGTCCATTCGGGAAGCAGAGATCGTAGATCAAAACGGTTCTCCCATAGATAAGGTTGTGGCCATACGCTTGGGACATTCTGGTCCGAGTTCTTGGGCCAGCAGTAATTCTAATGGCCAGCTCTCAATGTCTTCCATCCCTCCGGCCTTAGACCCAGCCATCGCTGTGGTTCGAGAAGGCCCACGTCCAGGTCTCTATGTTGGCGATCCAGATCCCGGGAAAGACATACTTCTTTGGCATGCGAGTCGGGGATTTCTCCGCCTCAAAGAAGACCAGCAAAGCCCATGGGTTTGGCCCAATCTACCTGGGCGGAAGATTCAATTTGTGTCGGAGGTCGGTGAACCTCTCCCTGGGTTGGAAATCCGTATCCGCCCTCAAGGAATTTTCGCCCATGAACGTTATCTTTGTCGCCGCCCTGTGAAGAGCGATGCCAAGGGCGCAGTACGCCTCCCCCCCATCCAAGGTGGCTCTTTTGAAGCCATGGTCACCTTAGGTGAAAGCGAAACCTGGATTTTCGACTGCGCAAAACTCAATGACATCACCACCATCCCCTATCGGAATCTACCGAAAAACAAGCAAGAGATTTCTATCGTCAATGAGCAAGGTAGGGTGTTAGCAGAAGTCCGCGGGCAATTGCGTCAGGTTGGCAGCAAACGACTGATTCGCCAAGTCAGCAATCACAACGGGCTCTTCGAATTCCCCGAAATTAGCATAGGCACCCACTATCGTTTTGACATCCTGGCGGCCGGTCGTGAATTGTCCCTCAGGGCTGACAACTCAGTGGTGGGTGGGTCCAAGCGCCTACAATTCGCCGCTATCCCCTTGATCGACTACAACTTTCAGCTCAACGAGACCCCTTGGACAAAATCCAAGTTTTTGGGCATCATGATGGAGCGAGAAGGTGGTCGCCGGCGAGCCATTTTCAGTTCCCAGCCAAGGGCATACCTACCATTGACGGCGGAAACTCAAGAACTGACGATCTATCGACCAGGATGCCGTGCCCAGACCATTGACTGGAATCCAAGTCAAGGTCGGGTGAGCGCTTTGCTCAAGCCCGGCCCCAAGATCACCCTACGTTTGAACGAAGACGCCAAGACCGGACACGTCCGACTGTCAGCCCTGAGGATTGCCACCAAAGACAGGCACCTAAAGCCTCTCAAGAGTGCTCTTTCTCAGTTTCAAGTCTCTGTCGAGGTCCACCAGCAAGATGTTGCGATTGGCCCCTTGACCCCAGGCCGCTACCGAATCGATTACGCTTCGGGCAAAGCCCAGGTGAAGTCGCGCATCGTCGAGATCAAGCCAGACACGGAAATTGTGAATCTCTAACCGGACAAATGGTCCCCACAACCTCTCGAACGATTCAATTCTTGCTTCGAAGAATAGGACACAACGCCATACCACCAAGATCCAAGATAAAACTGCGGTTTGAGACTTTCTTGCAACGTTTCGGCAAGCAGCTTTGACTGAAGGGTGAGATCGGCAGTTTCATTCTTAGAAAGTTGAGAATCATCATGAATTTGAAGAAAACAGTGAGAGCCTCCTCTGCGGCGCTCTGCACCTTGGCGCTGATGGCCACGGCCAGTTGGGGCCAGTCAACCATCATCGAAGTCCAAGGGGCCCCCACTTATGCCAGCACAGTGGCTTGCCCTGGCGATGTGAATGGGGACGGGATCAATGACTTGGCCGTGGGCGATGACATCGTCGGCTCCGTCGAGATCCTCTCGGGTATCGACGGATCGCTCATTCGCCAGTTGAATATACCCGCCAACGGTCAAACCTGGGGTAACCAACCAAGTTACTGCATCGACACATTGGGAGACCTCAATGGCGATGGCAACGACGACTTCATGGTTAGCAAGGTTGGCGACACCATCAGCGGATTGGTCGGTTCTATCCCTATTGGACCCGGTATTGTCGGCGTCTTCTCTGGGCAAACTGGCAGCCCCTTGTACGTCATCCCCGCCATCTCAAGTGAACAGAGCTTCGGCTACGCCGCTATCTCCGTTGACGACCTTGACCAAGATGGAAAACGCGACATCGTTGTCGGTGCCCCTGGAGCCTCAACCCAGGGCAAAACAGAAAACGGTTATGTTGCTGTCTACTCCGGAGCGACTGGAACACTCCTTTATCTCATCCATGGTGCAGGTAGTACCCATCGCTTCGGCCAATCCCTTGCCAACACCCATGATCTGGATGGTGACAACAAAGGGGATTTCGTGGTTGGCAGCAATCGGGCAGCTGGCACAGCTTTCATCATTTCTGGCAATAACGGCAGTCTCATTCGTAGTCACCAGGCTGGTTCCGCGACTCTGTCTAACTCCTTCGGTTTGGGTTACCCGGACATTGAGGTAGCCGGAGGCGCTGATGTCAACGGCGATGGCACGAATGACGTCGTCTTGGCCAAGCGAGGTGATCAAACCAATGGCCCTAACGCCGGCGCGATCTTCATCTACTCTGGCCTCAATGGTCAAATGCTTGGCATGATTCTCGGTGGACCCTGTGACGGCATCGGGGCCAAAATCGATTTGGCCGATGTCAATAACGATGGCATGGCCGACATCCTGTCAAGCAGTCGCAACGACGCTGGACACGACGACGACGTCACCGTCTATTCCGGAGCAACCAACAACCCCACCTTCGATACCGACGGTGTCAGCAATGACATGACGCAGATTTCCTTGGTTGGCGACGTCGATGGCGACGGCACCAAAGACTTCTTCGTAGGCACAGACCCCAGTGGATCCAATCCAGGTCGGGCCATTGTCGTGGCTGGTGGTCCTTGGATGGGTG
>WFTN01000496.1 GCA_015485455.1 Planctomycetota bacterium
AAGTTGCGCTCATCCCAAGCCCGTTTTGCCAACTCCTGACTGAAGGGAGTCGCTGGAGAAAGGGAAGACTCCTCGTGAGGGGTCACCACCCAAAATTCACCGTGACGATCCATCACTTCCAGCCAATCCCCAGCACCGACTTCAATAGCTGTGCCCTGGGTGAGCCAGGTGCCAGGTTCGATGGGCTGGTGGTTCTCTCCCGCAGTTTTCGCCTCGAGAAAAGGGGCCCCCACACGTGAGACAACCAAACAGTCTCTGAGCGCCAGGCGATCATTGTTGCCAAAATCAAAGTAGGAAGAGACCGAAACAAACAAGACCACTGCCGCTGCCATGGTCCCCAAAAGCCAAGGAGACCAACGCCTGGTAATCTTAGCGGACAAAGACAAATGACTCGTCCCTGGGGAAGTCGCTCGTCGCAACAAGATGGGGACCACACCCGCTTCAAACTCATCATGCAAACGGCTGGAGAGTTGAGCGCAAGCGGGGCAGCTCAGGAGGTGGTTCTCAACGCGGGAGCATTCCGTCTTGAACAAGGTCCCCGAGACCAAAGCAGCCAAGTCTTCTATGCAGACATGCCCCATGCCTTCTGGGCGGTCGCCCACCTCTCTGACCAAACTATGAATAACCCTCTGACGATCATCGGCTGCCACATGAACCTTCATGGAGTGTCCTCCAACTTGCCTGGGTTCGAACGCACAATCGGCACCAACTTCTTAACCAAATCTCCAGTCACGATGTTGATGATCGCTTCTTCAATCACCGTTGCAGAAACCAAACCTCGATAATGTCCTACGACGGCTTTCCGCAAGGCATGGGCTAAAGTCTTCACCACCAGGGCGTGTCGCTCAAACACGGGGCGCGTGCTTTGGGTTTTCGTTCTTTCATCGTCCCCGCCCCGGGCCAACGCTTGGTTAGCCGGAAGCCCAAAAGCGAAGGACTCCATCAAATGACGGTCCGACTTGCGAAGCTTACGCCAAACTTCCGCAAATTCGTGGTGGATGTGTTTCCGCAATTCTTTTTCATTGAGCACAAGAGGCAAAACATATCCATGTTCCAAATTGACGATGGGCAACACATCTGGGGTGCCCGTGTCAGGCATAGGCTCTTGAGCTCGAATGAAACAATAGAGCCAGTTATTGAGATCTACACTCCCCCGATAGCCAGCAATGGGTGCTGGCCCCTTGGAGTCATCCCCCAACGTCGTGATGAGCTTCTCTAACTCAGTTTGGGCCGCCTCAAAAGACTGGCCATGGCGCATGAACAAGGACCGGACGTAACCACCGAAGCGCTGGACGAAAACCCGCCAAGCATCTGGGACAGAACGGCGCAGCAAAAGTGCCAAAGCAAAGTCACGATGACTCAGGATACGGGCCACATGGGGATCAAGACTGGCATCCCCACGACCCACAGGATAAGACCGCAAAAGGCTTCCAGCGGCTTCTTGAAGGACCCCAACACTGTACTCGTCAAACTTCAGACCTAACTCAACGGCGATACGGCAATGTTCCAATGCCAATTCAAGCTCATCGCTGAAACGGGACTGAAGTGTTTTCAGTGCCCGCAGTGTGCCATCCTCCACGGCAAATGCCAACTTGAGATCGTCATGCACAGAAACAGCCCCTGCGTGTCATAAGTCTTGCCATCATCGAAGCAAACTCCAAATCAACAACCTACCTGTTTGCCGTAAAACGATCAGACTCAAGCCTATATCAACAGCACAAAAAAATGCTCCTCACGTTGGTCTCAATCTCATGATACCGAAGAGAATTTCATATCAAATTCATGTGCGATTGGACCCGCGGACCGCAAGAAGAATACCATGTCCATGAGGTGGCTGGCGAGACCGCCCTTCGTCTTGACGTGTTTTTTGCCATGAAGGGAAATGAAATCTGACCAAAGAAAACCCGGTCAGGAGTAAAGATATCCCTTGGCAACACCCGATGACTGAGGTGGACCCCTGTCATCCGCTGAAGCAAAAGGAGCCCCGAATGAGAGTTGAACTCGTTGTCTTGGTCAAGAATACGCCAGAAAACGTAGAACAACTCCAATACTTGGAAAGCCCGGCGGATTGGACTCCCAGATTGGAAACCGACTATCTGGAAACACGGCTTTTGGCCCATACGGAGGAAGCTCAAGATCTCTTGGAAGAACTCCAAGCTATAGGGCTGGTCTTCTATATGCGAGAAGAGCGTCACTTTGAATTGGCCGAGATTCGTCGAGCAGAAGTTCTGAAAACCTGCCCTGAAACCCAAATTCTCGGCAATCACCTACCTCACGAAGTTCAATTCGACTGGTCAGAAGCCTGCGTACAATGCATGAGATCCCCGGAACAAGTTGGGCCCCTGGTGATTGAGCATCGTCGGTTGACCAACAAGGAGGCCGTTCTTGGTCCGCGGCACGAGCTTATCGTCAGCGAAAAAGTTGCGACCCGGATGATCAAAGATGGAATCTCAGGCTGCATTCTGAGGCCGGTCGAGGACAGTCCTGGGGGGCAACCAGATTCGGGCTCATTCTTTCAAGTCATTGTCACCCACCATGTAGCCCCAGCTTTCTGCCCCCCCACCCGTTTCGTCTCCACCGACGATCACTGCGATGCTTGCGGCCAAGGTGGACTTTTCCTGGACTCCTCCCTTTATTACGATTTTGGGGTAGAAGAATTCCAAGACATCAACCACACCTTTGAGGTTTTCGGGCAAGGTGCAGGAATCAGCCCCGAGATCCTTCTATCCTCCCGATTCTACAATCTGCTCTTATCCTGCGGAGCTCAGCTGGCAGAGCCGGAACCGGTCCTATTCGTCTGAGGCAAGGGGCTGGGGCCTCATCAGGAATGGCTCAGCCCCACTAAATCACCCATCTGCCAGAGTCCATCCATTTCCCAAGACATGGGCCAAATCCCTCCCAGATATCCACCGTAAGAAGCCCCAAGCACGCCCCCAACTCAAAGGACTCCCTCAGGACCCCAGGGAAGAGACGGATATTCGACGAGAATATGCCCAGACTTCCTATATGGGGCTCTGACTGCTTGAATCCCCTGGTCTGACAACGTATCTTTTCTCATCACGAATCGATTCGACCTCGCGCAAGGCGAGGTTTTGTCATCCAGGAGCATAGAATGTCATCGCGCATCGAAGAACTCGGTCCCTGCAAGCGCCGTTTGAGCATCACCGTGTCAGCGGAAGATGTCGGAACAGCCATCAACAAGTCCTATGGTGAATTGCGCAAGAACGTAACCATTCCCGGATTCCGCAAAGGCAAGACACCCCGTCGCGTTCTGGAAAAGCGCTTTGGTGACCACATCTTGGAAGACGTCAAAAAAGACCTGGTTATCGACGGCATTCAAGATGCCCTGCGCGAGCACGAATTAGAAGTGGTGAGCGACCCGAGCTTCGAATTCGCTGACATTCAAATGGCTCCAGAGGCTGACATGGAATTTGACGTCGAAGTCGAAATTCGCCCTGACTTCGAGCTTCCAGAAATCAAAGACATTGAAGTGGTCAGAGTGGCAAAAAGCGCGACAACAGAAGACGTCGATCGGGTTCTGGAGAATCTACGCAACGAGCGTGCATCTTGGGTTCCCGTCGAAGACGAAGGTGCGAAAGAAAAAGACCTCGTCATTGGCAAACTTGAATTGACGGAAGACGACGAAATCATTTTTGAGAGAAACCAGTCTCATCTGGTGGTCGGCGACGATTCCAAATTGGCAGAAATCCCCCTTCCGGATATGGAAAAACTCTTCCTCGATGCCAAACTAGATCAAGTGATCGCCTGCGATGTGGAAGTACCGGCTGAGCACCCAGTCAAGAACATTCAAGGCAAGACGCTCAAGTGCACCTTCAAAGTCGAAGAAATCAAGCGCATGGAGTTGCCAGAGATCAACAACGAATTTGCTGAGAATTTTGGGCTCGAATCCCTTTCTGAACTTCGGGAAAAAATTACCAGCGATGTTTCTAAGCACATGAGCCAAGAGGCCGATCAAAAAGTTGAGGAAGATGTCCTTGATGCAATCCTAGAGCGCGTCCCCATGGCCTTGCCAGAGAGCACGGTCAATGGCGCCGTTGAACGCCAGGCCCAAGAAGTTCTGATGCAGAGGCTCATGGCAGGAGAGCTCCAAGCCGAAAACATCACCCAGGCCCAGGCCGAGCTCAAGAAAGAGCTCTTGCCCCAAGCCGAGCGTTCTATCCGCGCTTGGTATATCATCCAAAAATTCGCCAAGCGTGAGAAGATCTTCTCAACAGAGAACGATTACAACGACCGAATTGAATCGATGGCCATGGCCAAGGGCGTCACGCCCACTGCAATTCGGGAAGAAATTTCCAAACATAACGCTTCAGATCAGGTCAGAACGGATATTCTTGAGACCAAGGTCAGGAAGTGGCTAACCGAACAGGTCAAGATTGTCGATGAATCCAATGGGGATTCGGCCTCTTCGGAAACAGCCGAATAGCTCCTGAGAAGAGGACGAGATCAAGCATCACTTTGCAGACACAACATATAGCCTGAAAGTCTTGCTGATCGAAACAACAAGAAGATCGTATTTCCAGTCCCATGGAAGCCCGCAATAGGTCTTGCATGACACTGTTTGCTGAAGAAGGAGATTTCATGTCATATCACATTCCATACGTCATCGAGAAAAAGGGTGGGCAAGAGCGTGCCTACGACATCTACTCACGACTTCTCGAAGATCGCATCATTTTCATTGGCAGTGACATCTCAGACTTTGTCGCCAATGCCGTGACAGCCCAGTTGCTCTTCTTGCAGAAGGAAAACCGAGCTCAAGACATCAATATCTTCATCAACTCCCCGGGGGGCTCAGTGACCGCCGGTTTGGCAATCCTGGACACCATGCAATACGTCCAATGTGACATTGCCACCCATTGTTTGGGGCAGGCGGCATCCATGGGTGCCGTCCTCCTCGCAGCAGGCACCAAAGGCAAACGCTATTCCCTACCCAATTCACGGATCATGATTCACCAGCCCTGGGGTGGAGCTCAAGGCACTGCCATTGACATCGGTATTCAAGCCCAAGAAATTGGCCGCATGAAGACCACCCTCAACCAGATATTAGCGGATGCTTCAGGCAAGGATCTGAGTGTGGTAGAAAAGGATACAGATCGCGACTACTTCATGTCTGCTGCGGAGGCAGTTGAATATGGTATCATCGATCAAATCATTAAGTCACAAAAAGACGAACTTAAGTAACAATCGGGAAACGCAGAAGTCATGCCGAGTCGACGCAAGAATGACACCGAAGTTTGCAGTTTCTGCGGCAAGAGTCGGCATCAGGTCAATAGCCTGATTTCCGGCCCCCCCGGAATCAACATTTGCAATGAATGCATCGACATCTGCAATACGATTCTCTACGAGGAAAACCGGAAACAAGGGCTGACTGATCCTGCATCTCCAGCCCTTGTCAGCCACGACGTCCCCAAACCCTCTGCCATCAAAGCCCATCTCGACGAATATGTCATTGGTCAAGATCACGCCAAACGTGTGCTGAGTGTGTCTGTTCACAACCACTACAAAAGGCTCAACGCCTTAGACGACAGCGACAATGGCGTGGAGATCGACAAGAGCAACGTACTTTTGATCGGTCCCACTGGCTGCGGCAAGACGCTCTTGGCAAAAACCCTCGCCACCTTCTTGGATGTTCCTTTTGCCATTGCTGATGCCACAACTCTGACCGAAGCGGGTTACGTAGGTGAAGACGTCGAAAACGTCTTGCTCAAATTGCTGCAGAACGCTGACTTCAATCTGGAACGGGCCCAAAGGGGCATCATTTTCATTGATGAGCTCGATAAAATCGGGCGCAGCACAGGCAACGTCTCCATCACAAGAGATGTCTCCGGCGAAGGGGTTCAACAAGCTCTCCTGAAGATGCTCGAAGGGACAACCGCGAACATTCCTCCTCAAGGTGGCCGCAAACATCCAGAGCAGCAATACATCGCCATGGATACCACCCAGATACTCTTCATTTGCGGTGGCACCTTCGTTGGCCTTCCCGATATCATTGCCAAACGTCTCGGCGAAACCCTCATCGGTTTTGCTAGTCACGACCAAAAAAGCAGCACCGCTCTCACCGACAAGTATGATGAGAAAGAAAAGCTCAAGCTTCTTCACCAAGTGGACACAGATGACTTAGTCCAATTTGGCGTCATTCCAGAAATGCTTGGGCGTCTGCCGATTACCGCCGTCCTGAACCCTCTTTCTGTGGAAGATCTCATCCAAGTGATGACCGAGCCCCGCAATGCCATCATCAAGCAATACGAGCATTGTTTTGACTTGGAGAAGGCAACCCTCAGCTTCACACCGGAAGCTCTTCGCGAGTTGGCAGAGAAGGCCATTGCGAAAGAGACCGGCGTGCGTGCCATTCGTTCGATCTTAGAAGACATCTTGCTGAATACCATGTTCGAACTTCCTGACATGAAAGCGGATGCTGGCCGTAACTTCATTGTAAGCCCTGAGAATGTGCGAGGCGAACAACCAGTTGTGGGCACGCAGAGCCGACGGTCCCCAAGAAAGAAAAAGCCCAGCACCAAGAAGACTTCGAAACGCAAGAACTCCGCTTAGCCAACTCCATATTGGGGCTCATCCACATACAGATCATCCACCGACTCACTGGGATTCAAAGCCACCATGCCCAATCGCCCCACCAAGACGCAGCGACTGTCGGACCTTTCCAAACTCGAAATCGAAGAAGCCACCCAGGCAAGCGGACAACCCGCATATCGCTCCGGCCAAGTTTGGCAATGGATGTCACAGAAAGGCATCTTTGATGTGAGTGAAATGCGGAACGTACCCAAGGCTCTTCGGGAGTTTCTGGGGGACCGATACGCCCTCCCTCCATTGAAAATAGCTCACCAGTCCATCGCTAAAGATGGCACCCAGAAAGTCCTCTTCAAACTTGGGGATGGCAAGCTCATTGAATCTGTTTTGATCCCTGCAGAGAAAAGAACCACCATATGTTTGTCTTCTCAGGTGGGCTGTGCGGTGGGTTGCCATTTTTGCGCCAGCGGCATTGATGGCGGCAAAAGAAACCTCAGCAGCGGGGAGATGTTTGAAGTCTTCATGTACATGAGGAATCAAGCCAAGGCGAACGACCGCTCCATCACAAATTTGGTCATCATGGGCATGGGCGAACCCATGTTCAATTTAGAACAAGTCATTGTCGCTCTTGACCGCATCAACAGTGAAGATGGTCCCAATCTGGGAGCAAGGCGGATCACCATTTCAACTGTCGGCATCGCCCATGGCGTGAAACGATTTACCGCCTCAAAGCGTGCTTATAACCTGGCCTTCTCCCTCCATGCCCCCAACGATCAATTGAGAAGAAAAATTGTGCCCTTGGAGTCGGCCATGACGGTGGAAGAGATACGTCAAGCCGCACTGGATCACCTGAAGGAAACGGGCCGCGAAGTCACCTTCGAGTACGTTATGCTCAAAGGAGTCAACGACAGTCCACGAGAGGCTCGAGAACTTCGTAAATTGATGAAACACACCCAAGCGAGTGTCAACCTTATCCCCTACAACCCCGTCCCAGAGCTGAACTACCAACGCCCCACAGACGAGGCCATCGACACATTCACTGAAATATTAGAAGAAAGTGGAGTGAAAGTCAGCGTGAGGCGTCGCAAAGGTGCAGATATCGACGCCGCATGTGGACAGTTAGCACTCAAGAAAAACCGGGAATAGACCTTTGAGACGACCCGGAAAAGTTCATGGTCAAAAAGAGCAGGGTTAGAACGAGTACCCTGTGAGAAACAGGGCACTCGCAATTGCCAACTCAGAGTTTCTTGACATCAGGGAGACGATGAAGTTTCTGAGGGCGCGTGTCTTCTTTCTTGCTCTTGGGGAGACCAGGCATAGAACCGGTCAAGGTCAACAACTTGCCCTCCCGCCAAACGGAGAAAACCAATTTGTCATTGGGCTTGCTCAAGAGAAAACTCGTCTTGAGATCAAGGGGCTTGGAGATTTCGTCACCGTTCAATGACAAGAGAACGTCACCGACCTTCAAACCGACCTGAGCAGCCAAGGAATTCGGAACAACGCTGTTGACGTAGATCCCCTTGTCGCCGACCCCGGACTTTTCCAGATCAACGCTCAGACGAATTGGTGGCAAGGAGACTTCAACTCCCAAGACTTTCTTTTTGGATTCGGGAGACAGGCGTTTCAGGCCCAGCCTTGGTCCAAAGAAAGGATCTCTATCAAAGACCCCTGGTCCACGTCGAGTTCTTTCGAAGAAGGCGCGCAACCTCTGATCCAAGTCTCCATCCAACTCTTCCAAATTGAAGGCACCAAACCGTCTTTCGGACAGATCGCGATCAAGGAACTTGAATAGTCGTTCGAAATGATCATTCATTTCTTGGTTCATTCCCTGAGGAAAACCACCTCTAAGACGTGGGGCCCCGGGGTTAAGAACTTGGAACTCAACCCGTGCATTCTCAAAGATCCCCGTATTCTTGTATCTCTCATACTCTTGTGGAAAAGCCTTCTTAAACTCTTCCATTGTTTTGGCCTCGAAGACTCGCGACTCCTCGGTCTGATCCCGTGTTGTCACCGTCAGTTTCACACCATCGTCACTGTGTTCAAACTTAAGGGATTCATCCCCCATCTGCATAGATGTCATGGACCTGAAGCGACTCTGCCCCATGAGGTCTCTATCCCATGCGGGGAAATCAAAACGAAATCTCTGAGAACCGTTCTTGCCGTTCAAGAGATCTTCAAAAAGATGGCTATCTCTTTTCTTAAGGACTCCTTTGCGCAGCTTTCGGGGATTCGATTTCTCGTCACCTCCCTCGATCTTCCGCAGGGGTTTGGGATCTTCCTGGTCGCCCTCCAAGAGGGCCCGAACCCGAGTTCGAACTTCAAGGTCTTTGTGATCGCGAAAGCTCTGAAGGAAAGGAAAAGCTTTTGCCCCCAAGGATATCAAGCGTTTGTTGGCACGCTCCCGGGTTTGAAAGTCGGATTTGCCCAAATCGGCCACCAGGCTTTTCACTTCCGATTCCAAGGTGACCTTGGTTTGGCTCTGAGGATCTGACTGTTTGATTTGAGCCATAGCTTCATGGGCCATGACAGCAATCATCAAAATTAGAATTAAGTTTGTGCGTGTCATTTGCAAACTCCTTTACTGCTACTATGACGGCCAAGCGTCAGAATTGCTCCAAAGAAATCTGTGATAATTCGCAAGACGAGGGGCGCTGCGACGTTGACAGCCTGAGAACGACAGGGCAGAAATGAGGCCGGAAACGTCCTCTGGTGGCCCCAAGATCGTTGACAATGTGCTTAGTCTTCCAGACCACCAAGCTTGGGTCCGAGCTCAGACCAAAGATCGATAGAAACGTCCTGCGCCAAAGCGGCACTTTGATCCCGTCCCCAACTTCGAAGAAGCCTAGCGACGCAATCATCACTCATGAGGGAGGACTTTGAAGACAATGAATTCAGATTGACTGTTTGCGAGTAGATCGGGTCGAAGCCTGGCGATTGTTGCAGATCGTTTGGATGACCGTCGGTCCCGTCACTCGTCCAATAGAATCTCGTCATAGAGCCTGCTTTCTAAATTGATTAGGAACAACCAAGATACGGCCCACAGCTCTCCCCCATGGGGAAAACTCAAAAAAATTTGGAATCTGGGAATGAAATCGACTGACCTGTTTTCCGACGACCACGACATGCCAATGAGGAGCGGTGGAAGGTATTGCTCTTAAGTATCTTATGACGAGTGTAAAGCTGACTTTCCACATCTTTCAAGAACTTTGAGGGTTACTTCTTTTCCTCTTTCTTTTCCCCAGGGAGATCAGATTCTTCATTCTCTTCTTCAACAGCTACCGGTGCCACGGGTGGATTGTCACCGAAAAGGGCCCCGATTTTGCGAAATCGATCGTAACGTTGATCTAACAAGTCATCCTCAGACAATTGAAGCAGATGAATCAACTCACTTTTGATCTTGTTTTTCAGGGTGGCTGCCATGGCTTCGGGATGGCGATGGGATCCTCCCAATGGCTCAGGCAGGACCTCATCAACGACGTCAAGACTGAACAAATCACTGCTTGTGAGCCTCAATGCCTTGGCGGCTCTCTCGGCCTCACCAGCACTATTCCACAGAATGGCTGCACATCCTTCTGGAGAGATAACTGAGTAGTAGGAATGTTCGAGCATGAAAACACGGTCGCCGACACCAATGCCCAAAGCTCCTCCAGAACCACCTTCACCAATAACTGTACAGATAATCGGTACCGGTAGATTAGCCATCAGCATGAGGTTTTCAGCAATCGCCCAGGCTTGACCTCGTTCCTCGGCTCCAATGCCCGGATAGGCTCCTGGCGTGTTGATGAAGGTCACAATGGGCAGATTGAATTTGGCTGCCAACTTGAAGAAGCGGTGGGCTTTCCGGTACCCCTCTGGATGGGCGCAACCAAAATTGCAGGCGATCTTTTCTTTCGTGTCCCGGCCCTTCCGATGGCCAGCAACCAAGACCGGAATTCCGTCCAACTTCGCCAAGCCACAAACCATGGCTTGGTCATCACCGAAAACACGGTCTCCATGGAGTTCAACGAAGTCATCAAACACCAGGTCTATGTAGTCCGTGGTATTAGGACGAAACTGGTGACGGGCAAGCTGCACTTTGTCCCATGCATTCAAGTCATCAAAGATGGCTTGAGTGAGTTGCTCTAGCTTGTTTTTGAGGGGCATCATTTGCCCATTCAAATCCATGCCGGTTGAGCGGGAGAGTTCTTCCAGCTCCTGAATCTTTGCCTCCATCTCGAAAATCGGCTTTTCGAATTCAAGGGGCTGTAGTTTTCGTGCCTCGGCCATATCGCTTCTCTACAGTTTCAGGACGCTCAAACTTGATATCCACATCGAACCGCGCTCCACCAGCAAGATCGGCTGGCAAATTGTAAGGCGCCGATTCCCAATTACAACCGGGACATTGACGCTCATGACCCCCATTGATACCATCTTGCGGACGGGATAAACAGCTCTAAAATACGGTGCTCCTGTGACTTAGAAACAGAACAGGAGCCAAAACGAAGGTCTCAAAGCATGTTGTGGCAATTCGAGATATGCGCCCGATCCGGGCAAGTTGATCCCTATGCGCATGAAATCGAGCGCGATTTGGCTTGGTTAGAACTGGAAAAGGCGGCTCCAGTTGAGTTAACGCGGCTTTATCTACTAGGCGGAAAATTGGACAAGAAGAAAGCTATGGCCCTTGGCACGGCCCTTCTCGTCGATCCCATCGTCCAGAAAATGACTGTGGCGAAACACAGTGAAGCCCCGGAATCTGATGCCAGAGTGGTCACCGTTTGTCGCAAAGCTGGTGTCACGGCTCCAGAAGAGGAAAGTCTCCGGCGGGCTGCCAAAAGGATGGACATCGAACTGGACGAGATTCGCACCGGCTATCGGTTTCGATTCTCGGAGACGACAACCACCGAGGAGATTGAACGCATCTCCCAGGCCCTCTTGGCCAATGGTGTCGTCGACGACATTCAAGTCGGTTCCGCCAGGCTCCCAGCTCACAAGACCCCTGCGGGGACAAAAAATGAACGCACAGAAATCCCCCTGCCTGAAGACGATGACGAACTCTTAGCCATCAGCGTAAATTTGGGTTTGGCCCTGAACTTGGTTGAGATGCAGACGATTCGCGGACATTTCTTCGAACTCGAACGCAACCCCACCGACATCGAGTTAGAGACTTTAGCTCAAACTTGGTCAGAACACTGCAAGCACAAAACTTTCGGCGCTGTTATCGATTTTAATGGCAAGACCATCGACAACTTGATTAAGCAAACGATCTTCAAGGCGACAAAAGACTTAGACCGTGATTTTTGCGTTTCGGTTTTCACCGATAATGCGGGGATCGTACGTTTCGACGACCAATACAATCTCTGTTTCAAAGTCGAGACACATAACCATCCCAGCGCAATTGAACCCTATGGCGGAGCAGGAACAGGTCTGGGGGGAGTCCTCAGAGACATCTTAGGAACAGGCTTGGGGGGAAAACCTGTGGCCAATGTCGATGTCTTTTGCGTCGGCGATCTTGAGGCTCAAAGGGAGGATCTACCTATGGGTGTGATCCATCCCCTGCGGGTTCTTAAAGGTGTTGTGGCTGGAGTGCGGGACTACGGCAACCGTATGGGAATCCCCACTGTCGCTGGTGGCGTTTGCTTCGATCCACGTTACACCGGCAACCCCTTAGTCTACGCCGGTAGCGTCGGCCTCATTCCTGTTAATCGATGCGAAAAAGAGGCCCATCCCGGTGACAAGATTGTTGTCTTCGGGGGACGCACCGGTCGAGATGGAATTCACGGTGCGACCTTCTCCAGCATGGAATTGCACGAGGAATCGGAGTCCGTCGATGGTGGCGCCGTCCAAATCGGTGACGCCATCACAGAGAAGCGCGCCATGGACGTCTTGATTCAAGCCCGAGATCGCGGTCTCTACCGGGACGTGACCGATTGCGGTGCTGGAGGCTTCTCATCAGCAATCGGCGAAATGGCAGAGAAAATCGGTGCTCGAGTCGATCTTGACACAGCTCCATTGAAGTATCCGGGTCTTTCCTATCATGAGATTTGGATCTCCGAAGCCCAGGAGCGCATGGTCGTTGCATGCCCGCCTGAAAACTTAGATGACATGTTAGCGCTCTGCGCCAGTGAAGACGTGGAAGCCTTCGTCCTGGGGGAGTTCACCGACACAAAACGTTTGGAAATCATGTTTGAAGGTCAGCAAGTCGCCGACTTAGACCTGGAATTCCTTCACGATGGACTCCCTCGTCCCACCATGAAAGCCACGTGGACGGCTCCCCGCCGCCAGAACCTAAGAGGCTTCCGTGGGCCTGGTTGCCACGAGACCATCAGGACCCTCTTGGCTGACCCCAATACCGCCAGCAAAGAATGGATCATTCGCCAATATGATCACGAAGTGCAGAGTACAAGTTGTGTCAAGCCACTTGTAGGAGTGGGAAGCGATGGGCCTTCGGACGGCGCTGTCCATGCTCCGGTCTTAGGTTCAAACAAGGGATTCGCCATCGGCATGGGAGTCAACCCTTTCTACGGCGACATCGACCCCTACCACATGGCCCAAGCCGTCATTGACGAAGCCCTGCGCAATGTCGTTTCCGTTGGCGGCGACCCGGACCAAACATCAATCCTCGACAATTTCTCTTGGGGAAATACCAACAAACCCGACCGATTAGGGGCTTTGGTACGGGCCTCCCAAGGATGCTATGACGCGGCCATGTCTTTGGGTTTGCCATTCATTTCCGGCAAAGACAGCCTCAATAACGAGTACGCCACCAAGGACGGGACCATCGTAATCCCCCACACTCTTTTGATCAGCGCCCTTTCCATTGTGGAAGATGTGACCAAATCGGTGACGATGGACCTTAAAGAAGCGGGCAGTAACCTCTATCTGATCGGTATGACCGACGCTGAATTAGGAGCATCCTCCTATCTCCGCAATTTGGACTTACGGGGCAACGAAGTTCCTAAGCTTCATCCTCGGGCCATCGAGATTCATCGCCTTGTCCATCAAGCCATCCAAGATGAACTACTTCTCTCATGCCATGACTGCTCTGAAGGGGGTTTAGGAGTTGCTGCTGCCGAGGCTGCCTTCGCCGGCGACCAAGGATTGGAGATCGACTTGGCGAGAGTCATCACCCGTGACACCCGTATGCGGGACGATGAGATTCTCTTCTCTGAGTCCTTAACGCGATTCTTGGTCGAGGTTAACCCAAGCAACGCAGCTCGTTTCGAAGCACTGATGGAAACCGTCCCTTGCGCGGCCATTGGACGAACCATTGAGCTAGGACATTTTCAGGTCCGAGGGATCTCCGGCCTTCATATCATCGATGATCCCTTGAAAGAACTCCGCGACATTCACAAGTACAGCCTCACCGAGATTCTGGAGGGCAATGAACATGCCTAACGCAAAAGTTTTGGTACTTCGTGCCGCTGGTGTTAATTGCAATGAAGAAACAGCCTACGCCTTTGAAGTGGCAGGGGCGGAAACAAAGCAGATTCACATCAACCAACTGCTGGAAAACCCAAATCTGGTGGATGAATTTGCTGCCGTCGCTCTGCCTGGTGGTTTTTCCTACGGTGATGACATCTCAGCCGGACGCGTCTTAGCTGTTGAGCTAGACACCCGTTTAGGAGACGTCTTAAGGCAACTCCTCCAACGGGGTGGTCTCATCTTAGGAATCTGCAATGGCTTTCAAGCCCTTATTAAGTCCGGCCTCCTCACCGGACCAGAATCCAAAGAAATTTCGAATTCAGCGACGTTAGTTGAAAACGAATGCCACCACTACGTTGACCGTTGGGTAACGCTCAAGGCAAACGGCAAGAAATCACTTTTTGTCGACGGCGATGGGACATTGGAGCTTCCGATCGCGCACGCTGAAGGGAAATTTGTAGCTGCTGATGACGGGAGTCTTGATTCTCTCTTCGCCGCAGACCGAGTGGTGTTTCAATACACAGATCAGACTGGCTCAGAGACCACAGAGTTTCCCGCTAACCCCAACGGCAGCCAAAGAGGCGTCGCAGGAATCTGTGATGAAACAGGACAGGTCTTAGGGCTCATGCCACATCCGGAACGATTCATCTTCCCATGGCAGCACCCCCAATGGACCCGAGATAAGTCGAGAACAAATTGTGATGGCATGTCCATTTTTCACCACGCAGTCAAGAACCTCAAAGCTTAGTTCCTATGCGATCCCATTGTTGGACGTCTTTCTCCTAACAACTCTTCTGTGGTCTTGCGGTGCCCAAAGCGACACGAAAGATTCCACCAAGCCATCGGAGCGGGATTTCGCTAAAGAGCTTGTGCAGCTTTCCATTCGTCTCGAGACATGTGAAAAATGGCGGGGTGCGACAGTGGAAGACCCTTTCTACCAGAAGACCTCCGTCGAAAAACACCTCAAAGCTCTTCAACATCGGGTGAATGGCGACCGTAACGACATCATTCTCTTAGCCAAATATCACCAACAGGCCGTCGAGCAAGGATTGTCAAACGAAGAGCAGATCAAACACAAAGGAACAACGCTTCAAGGGGTTGAGAAGCGGATCGAACAACTCGAATCGGCCATGAAAATCTTTGAGACTTGGCAGAAGAGAGACGGTGTCGACTTCGACCGTGTCTGGTCAAATCAAATTCAAATCAATCGAATCAGCGGCCGCTTCGTCAAGTTGGGAATCAAAGATGTAGAGGGCCAAGCAAAAATGCGTGACCACAGCTCTCGCTTACGCGATGCACGACGCTACTGGACCGACGAATTGACCAACGCCATGCGCGGCGCCCAGGTGGACGGAAAAATGGTCGATCTGGCAAGAGGCACACGCAAGGCAATCGAGTCCGCCATGGAGAACATGACCAAAAAGTATCGCGCTGCGGACGCCGACCAAAATAGCCTGATTCAATGTGCTCATTCGATCCAAGGACGAATCAACTGGGCAGAAGAAACACTCAAACGTGCTCCCAAAGACGACCCATGGCGAATAGAAGCCGAAGAAAAATTATCCGCCTTCAAGGAAGCCTGGAACAAACACGCGGCGGACTCTGAAAAAGCGGCTCTTTCAGTCCTCGACCGCAGCGCAGAAATGCGACAGATTCGCAAACAAGTGCTCGCTGAGGGTGTCACGTTGGTCAACCAAATCAACGATGCCTTTATTCCAATGGCCCGCAAGCGGGGATGGCCAATACCCCGTGTCAAACGGAATTAGAAACAAGAGCCGGCGGCTTTCCTTTGGGTTGGGCAATGATCCTGATGATTTTGGGCTTGAGCAACGATTGAGCTACCACGCCCACCTCACTGCACCGCCGCTACCGTCTCCTCGAAGGCGAATTTCTCCCAACCATCCACAAGCTTGCGCTCATTGTCGTCCCGTCGGGTGAGCCCCTTTTTGTCGAAGTACTCCAGTAGAGGGATCACATACTTTCGACTTGCCCCAATAATCTCTTTGAAGTCCACGGGCGTCACGCTACCAACTGAAATGATTCGCTCGACCAAGAGTTTCTCCGCTAGCATAACCCCATCCAAGTGCAGAGCTAAATCGGGCGTCAATGAAACCAGCCGCCCCATTTGAATCAGCCATTGCATAAGGGCTTTCACCTTTTTTTCCGGCTTTCCTAATTCGTTCACAATCACAGATTTTATCGGAGCCTTGAAAGGCTCTTCCTCATGCATCCTTTCGATGATGATCACCGCTTTCATGTCTTCTTTAGAAAGCCCCCCCCGGAAATCGTTGTGTCGCATTTTCCCGGCACCGAGCAAAGTGAACTTACCCCTGTTGACAAGTTCCTGGGTGACCTCTTCGACCACAGCAATTTCAAGTTTCGTGGCTTTCACAATCTGAGAATTCTGGAAACCAGCGGAAAGGCCCTCGGCTTCATGAAGATCCATCACCGCTTTATCAACTTGTTTGATTGCCGAGCGGAACATATCCAGGTGAATCCAACTTTTCCCCCGTTCCAATGGACGCAACCTGCCAGAACTGACAAGCTTCGCGACTTCTGCCTTGGTCTCCTCAAGGGACAACTTCAAAGTCGTTGCCACTTGACTTGCAGGAACAGCTCGCTTGCCTGCACTCCGAACGACATATTCCAAGTATCCCAGGCGATCGTCCAAGTGCGCTTCTTTGTTCTCGATATTCTCATTTAACCATGTGCGAAATCTCTTGAATTTCCATTTGGTCTCACCCAAAATTTTGCCGCCACCCAAGGTCACAACTGGACTCGCTTGCCGAACAACAAAAGGATCACCGGCAGCGCAAACAACTGGCTCTTCCAAACGAATTTGGACCAAAACGTGCTCCCCAGGCAATGCCACTTTCTTGTCGAGAAGAATGAGCGTCCCACCGATATCCACGGTGCCTAGGTGAAAGCGCACATGGACACCATTGCGA
>WFTN01000497.1 GCA_015485455.1 Planctomycetota bacterium
CACCTGCTGACCGAGCGCAAGATGCCTTCGCCAAAGCTCTGAGAAAAGAAGCGATCGTTTCTCGCCCGTTCTTGTCTGAGTATGCCAGTCAATTCGTCGGCAAATCAGAACGATCGGTGGCGACGATGTTCGTTTCTGCGCCCATTATCGATGACAGACAAGAGCTGATCGCTGTCTTGGGCCTACGTCTAGACCCGAAAGGTCGGTTAGCCCGTGTTCTGCAAGGCGCTCGTGTGGGGGAGACGGGAGAAGCCTATTTGGTTGACCTGGATGGAAATCTATTGACGCCGAGTCGCTTTGAGAGTGAGTTGGTTTCCTTTGGTATGTTGAAACCTGGGACGAGCAGTGTTTTGGGGATCAAGATTCAGGAACCTGGGTGTGAACTTCTCGATGGGGAAATCTTTGACCCGACGACATCGAAGGAGCCTACAGCATTGGTACGTGGACTTCGATTGGGCGCTCAAGACGCCCAGTTCCGACTTGGTTTGAATGTGCATGGCTACGGGGATTATCGGGGAACAAAAGTGGTCGGAGCCTGGAGTTGGCTCGAGAAGTATGGGATGGGTTTGGCTGTGGAGGCCGACCATATTGAAGCGTTTGAGGCCTTGCGATTCGTCCGCTGGGTACTCTTGGGGGCGGCAGTTCTCCTGGTCTTAAGTTTGTCTGCTGTTTCCTTTGGTTCCGTATTTTTTGCCCGTTTGCGGCGGAAGATGGAGAGAACGAGACAATTGGGGCAATACACCTTGGAGCGAAAAATTGGGGCCGGAGGCATGGGGCAGATCTATCTGGCACGTCATGCTTTGTTGAAGAGGCCAACTGCTCTCAAAGTGATGGAATCATCGACCACTTCCAAGGAAGATCGAATGCGCTTCGAAAAAGAAGTGCAGTTGACCAGCCAATTGTCCCATCCCAATACCATTTCGATTTACGATTACGGTCATACACCCGATGGCGTGTTCTACTATGTTATGGAACATCTCGAAGGTCTTGACTTGCAAACTTTGGTGAACGACTTTGGTGCCTGCCCTCCTGGCCGCGTGGTTCGCATTCTCGATCAAATTTGCGCATCTTTGGAAGAGGCTCATGAACAAGGGCTAATTCATCGCGATGTGAAGCCTGCCAATATTTTTCTTTGCGAACGGGGGGGCATGCCGGATGTGGTCAAGGTTCTCGATTTCGGCTTGGTGAAGGAAATGTCCGAAGGGAGTGTGGCATTTACTAAGAATGAACTGCTCTCCGGGACTCCGGGATATTTGGCACCCGAGGTGATTCGCCAGCCCAAGAGCGCAGATGTCCAGAGTGATCTCTATTGTGTTGCTGCCATTGGCTATTTTCTACTCACAGGAAAACCCGTGTTCTCTGGCGAAACAGTCATGGTAGTCTTAGATCAACACTTGCATGCTCAACCGCAAAAGCCTAGCGAAGTATTGAAGAGCGCGATCCCTCTAGCCTTAGAAGATCTCTTGATGCAATGCTTGTCAAAGAATCCGAATGACCGTGTTCAAAGTGCGACAGATTTTCGCACGCGACTGAAACATTCAGGTATTACTTGGCATGAGCGTCTGGCCCATGCATGGTGGAACGTGAATCGTTCGACCATCGTGAGCAAACGTAGTGAATCGTTGAAGTCGAGCGCGCGAGAAAGCGAAGGTGCTCTGATCACCTTAGAAATTAATGAAAGAAGTTGGCATCAAACGATGTGATGTGAATAGTTCTTTCTCAAACCATCTCAATTTTCCCTTAAGGTTGAAAACTCATGGCTCGTCGTCGGCGAAAGAAGAAAATTAGTTATGCAGACATCTGTCTTCAGGCAGTTGTTGATCGAGGGGAAACTCTTCTCACAGCTCCATGCGAATTTGCTTCAAGCTGTGGGGGATGCAGTTGGCAGACTATGGCTTATTCAAGCCAGCTGGAGTTTAAGAAGAACGCCATTGCCGATGCCTTTGCGCGGCAAGAGTTTCTTGATTTGCCAATCCCCGATCCAGTGGCCCCGGATCATCTATATGGATATCGCAATCATATGGAGTTTTCCTTCGCCGCCCGTAGGTGGCTGACGGACGAGGAGATTGCCACCGGGGAAGGATTCGACCGCAGCTTCGCTCTTGGACTTCATGCCCCAGGGGGATTTGGTCGGGTTTTGGATTTACAGACGTGCCACTTGCAAGATGATGAACTCAATCGTGTCTTGACCAGTTGTCGTGCTTTTATCCGAGGCCATGAGCTTCAGCCCTATGACCATCGTAGCCATGAGGGGTTTTGGCGTTTCTTGATTTTGCGTGAAGCCAAAGCTTCGGGGGATATTCTGGTACACATCGTAACAAGAGATCGTAGCGACGAAGTTATGGCGGCTTTTTCTGATCATCTTAAGGCTCAGTGCCCGTCCGTCGTTACTGTGACCAATGGTGTGACGGATTCTGTTGCTGATACCAGTGTTGGGGCGAAAATTACTTGTGACTACGGTCCTGGAACGATAGTGGAAGAGGTGGGAGGGCTCAAATTTGAAGTGTCTTCCGCTTCCTTCTTTCAACCTAACACAGAAACCGCTGCTATTATTTTCAAGCAAGTTGCAGAACTTGCTGGTGATGTCAAGAACAAGAAAGTCTTGGATTTGTTCTGTGGCACAGGAACGTTGGCTTTAGTCATGGCGAAACAGGGGGCAGATGTTTTGGGCCTTGAGGTTGTTCCTGAGGCCGTGGCCTGTGCCCAAAGAAACGCTGCCCTCAATGAAATTGAGAATGTCTCCTTCGAGGTCTGTGACTTGATGAAAGGTCTGCCGGAGTCGATTGGCGAAATAGATCTGGTTGTCACTGATCCTCCCCGAGCGGGCATGCACAAGAAGACGATGAAGCAGTTGATGGCCTTGTCCCCAGAGAGAATCGTTTCGGTCGGTTGCAATCCAAAGACACAGGCGGAGAATTTACGCGCGTTGTGCTCCCAAGGAGGCTATCGCATCGAACGGATGTTGGCAGTCGACCAGTTCCCCCAGACTCCTCATGTCGAGAATTTGGCCCTCTTGGTTAAGTCAGAATCCACAGGGACTGAGGACTAACCGTGTCATCCCCAAGTGCCTGTGACTTGACGCCATAGGAGATTAGACGTGAAAAACCGTTGTCAGGTGGGTCAGTGTGCGGAGAGTCGCCGATTCAAAGGCTGGGGTTGGGCCATCGAAGGGGTGACGGCAATTCATCACGTGGTCAGCTTCGTCGACCAAGTAGATCTCGGCTTTTCCAGCACTTGCTTCTGACAGATCGAATACACTTTGGAGGGGGACTGAGGAATCGGATTTTCCGTGAATGAGTAGGACTTGGGCAGTAATCTCCTTCATCCTTGTCTTCAAGTCGAGGGCTGGCGGCAAAGGCGTTACGTCTTCATAGGCCTCGATGTTGAGCCACATGTCCTGCCCCGTACGCCCGTTCTTGAATTTCCAAGTTTTGTGCTCTTGGAAGGCCTCGTTGGCTTGGTCGGGAAAAGCCACCGTGGCGACGGAACACCAAGTTACGACGGCCTGGATGTCTTGGGAGTGAGCCGCTGCCAAAAGGACAGCCGCCCCTCCACGACTGTGGCCCCATAGGCCGAATCGCTGAGTGTCGATGTCTTGAAATGGGGATTCTGCACCAGAACGGACAAGTTGAATCATCGTTTGGACATCAGCGACCTCAAAACTGGTTCTATTTTGTGCAAACAACTCGAGCCTTGTGAATTCATCTTGATCGTCATCTAGCCCAACGCCGTTGTGAGATGTGTTTATCCTTAAAGCGGCGATGCCAGCATTGGCGAAGCGCTCAGCCAAGAGTGGGAAGAAACCCCAGTCCTTGAAACCCTTAAACCCGTGTACCATGATCATCAATGGGTGGGGGCCCTCTCTCTTTGGTAGAGAAAGGCTCCAAGTAATTTCTTGCCCCTTGCTTCCTTGGGTTCGTCCGTGGTGCATCATGGGAGCGAGGCGTGAAATGCTAAGTCGATGTCAGAACAGTCTCCTGTTTCCGGACAATAGGTGCGGCACTTCTTAGCTGAATCACCGTAGGTGTGAATGGTGATGGAAGGTTCGGGAGTTTCATTCTTCATAATGTGAAGGTTCCTGAGGCGCGGGGGCTTGACTCCGACAACGCCTCCAGCATCAAGAGTGGCTTCGCCGCAAATCTCTAAAGCAGCCCCGGAGGACTTGGGTTCAGCGAAATTGACCACCGACATGGCATTCTTGTAGATACCCACAACACCCCAAGTTTGGTGGTCGTGGGGGAGGGTCTCCGCCCCAGCACGCCAGACGAGGGCCATCACAACAAAACGTCCCTCTGGATCAGCATAGAGCAGGTTTCTTGAGTAGTCTGCACCTTCTCTCTCCTCGAGGAAGGACTCCGGGATGAGGTTCTTGTTGCGGAGAAGCTTCTCCTTCCAAGGCATGAGTTCAGCAACTATGTCTTGGGGTGATGAATCTCTTTCAACGAGGGAGGTCACTTGGGCTACGTACTCGCTCAAACTACAGGACACCATGGAGAAAACCCTTCATTCAATTCAAGATACGGAACTGGGAGGATGATAGCGTTCTTTGAACTGAATGGGAAGCAAAAGGCGGAGACCTCGGACGATTGCCGCCGGAAGGGGACGCCGTCCGTTCGTCCGAGGCTCCAACCTCTAAGACGTCATTTCATCGTTGGACGGACCACAATTTTTGGGGCTTTTTCTGCAACTGTTTGCCAGGGGATGGCACCCTTGCCCCTCAATCTTGGATGCAGGTGTTGAATACCTCCATGAACTTTCCCAAGCGCCGTGGGTCGATGGGGTTTTCAACATAACCTTCTTCCTTGAAAGTGGATCCAACGATGGCGCCGTCGCAGACCGACAGGACGTCTGCCAATGATTCGCAGGTGACTCCACTGCCAGCGAGAACCGGGGTTTGGGGGCAGGCCATTTTGGTCTGGCGCAGTTCGTCCACGTTGGTAGCGCTTCCGGTGGCGGAGCCGGAGATGATGATGGCATCAGCCATGGCTCGTTGGGAGCAAGACTTGGCCATATCTGCG
>WFTN01000498.1 GCA_015485455.1 Planctomycetota bacterium
ATGACAACAACGGCAGCAATTCCGGAACTGCCCGGGTCTACTCTGGACAAGACGGAAGCATCATACACACCATCACCGGTGACAATGCCGGCGACCAATTCGGTATTTCTGTGGCTGGAGTCGGTGATCTTGACGATGACAGCTTTGATGATTTCGCCGTGGGAGCTCCCTTTGACGACAACACGGGAACCGATTCAGGAACCGTCACCGTTTACTCTGGATTCAATGGTGCCGTCCTTTTCACACTGAATAATGGTGCTGCCGATGACCGTTTCGGCATCCAAGTTTCTGGCTGCGGCGATACCAACGCCGACGATGTGCCTGATTTCGTCATTGGTGCTCAAGATGATGGCAATACTGGGCCCAACATGGGTGTTGTGCGCCTTTTCTCCGGAGCCGATGGCAGTTTACTTCAGACTTTCAACGCCCCAGCCAGTGACGACGGATTCGGCTTGGTGCTGAGCGCCGCCGGAGACGTCGATGGTGATGGTATGGGAGATATCGTCGTGGGCGCCGCGTTGAGCGACACCTCTGCCAGTGACGCTGGCAGTGCTTATGTCTTCTCCGGAGCCACTGGTAGCACCCTTCACACCTTTCAAGGCAACTTTATGGGAGACCACTTCGGTAACGCCGTAGGTGACGCCGGAGATGTCAACGGAGACGGATTTAGTGACCTCATCGTTGGAGCTTTCCAGGCCATGTTTGGCAGTGGTCGACCGGGGTTGGCTCGAGTCTTCTCTGGCTTCGATGGATCGATTCTGTCTTCTACCTACGGCAATAGCGATTTTGACCTCTATGGATTCTCAGTGGACGGCCTTGGAGACATCACCGGCGACGGTTTCTCCGATCTGGTGGTCGGATCAACTTTTGGGGACAACAACGGTGTCAACTCTGGCAGTGCTTTCGTCCTTCTTGCGCCCCAGCGAAAAGTATGGAGTTTCAGCTCTGGGCGGGGGCCAGTCCGAATCAGTCAAACTTGGATTCCAGACTTGGGTGATCCAAATGCCACAACCGGCACCATCCTCATTCAGGGAGGGACTCCATTTGGCTACGGATTATTCGGCGTCAGCTTCGCCCCCTCCACTGCCAACATCTTTGGCTTCCCCCTTTTTATTGCTCTCGAACCCGCCAACCTCATCACTTCTGGAGCCTTCGGGTTTGGCCCATCTGGGGAAATCAACGTCACAGGGATCTCCCGCCAACATCCAACTTTAGGCGGACAGCACGTATTCATCCAATTCTTTGAGACCTTGCCAATAGTCTCGGGATCCAATGGATTGGCCATGCTCTTGGTTCCTTGAATCTGAGAGCTGGGGCTCCCTTTGGCAAGAAAAAGGGAATGCATCTGAAGCCCTTGGGATTGGGGAGCATTTCATTAGTTTATCTGAGGAAATGAACTATCTGAACTGAGGGCGGCAAAATGCGAATCAAACCTGGAATCGGTCTCGACGAGGTTGTCTTTGGCATGAGTCGCGACGACGTCATGAAGCTCATCGGCGAAGCGGAAGAGATCAAGACCGAAGACCACGGCGAGGGCGAACAAACCGTCTCTTGGTATTTCTGGCAACAGGGTGTGTCTTATCATTTCGAAATGGAATGCGATTGGCGGCTGACAAGAATCGAGGTGAGCTCCCCCAAGGCCCTCCTTATGTCCGCCAACGTCATTGGGTTCAGCCGCCCCAAATTGCGACGACTCTTCGAAAAGAAGCGCACGCCATGGGCAGAAGAAGAAGTTCAGGACGGCGTCGTCTATTGTGAAGACTGGGACATGACCTTCTGGTCTAGAAACGGCACCGTGGAGAGCGTTCAGTTCGAAGTCCCCATTGATGAGGACGATCACTACGTCTGGCCCGATTCGAGCCCAACGTCCAAGAACTCATGAGTAGAGCTACGTTGAGTCTAATCCGTCGGGCCATAAAAGGTCCGGTGCGACCGCGGGAATTGAAGCCTACGAACAAATTCACAAGCCTCTTGAGCGCCAAATTCCCGGTCCATCATGGCGTCTTCCCACTCCACTGACAGAGGACCATCATAGCCAATGAAGACAAGCTGCCGATAAATCGCCTCAAAATCCACACGACCTCGACCTGGAGATCGAAAGTCCCATTGGCGATTCCCTTCGCCAAATTCAATGTGGCCCCCAAACGTGCCAGAAACATGGGGGTGATCAGCCCACCAA
>WFTN01000499.1 GCA_015485455.1 Planctomycetota bacterium
CCTCATGGGTCATCATGTCAGCCTTGTTGCGCAACTCGATCAGCTCACGCTTTTTCTTGTCTTCCTCAGCATTCTCCTCCGCTTCTGTGGTCATCCGCGTGATTTCTTCATCACTCAGACCAGAAGAAGATGTGATGCGGATGTCTTGCATCTTGCCTGTGGCTCCGTCCTTCGCCGTGACGTGGAGGATACCATTGGCGTCAATGTCAAAAGATACTTCGATCTTGGGAGTTCCCCGGGGTGCCGCAGGAATACCGGTCAGATCGAAGCGACCCAAAGTACGGTTGTCGCTGGCCATTTCCCGTTCACCTTGCAACACGTGAATACTCACGGTCGTTTGGTTGTCGTCAGCCGTCGAGAAAGGCATGGACTTGTTCGAAGGAATGGTCGTGTTTCTTTCAATGACACGCGTCATGACACCACCAAGAGTTTCAATGCCCAAGGACAAAGGTGTGACGTCAAGAAGCACAACATCGTCGCGCTCTCCCGCCAAGATACCCCCTTGAATGGCTGCGCCAATGGCAACGACTTCATCTGGGTTGACACCGTGGTTCAGTTTGTCCCCAAAAACACCTTTCACGATGTCTTGGACCGCTGGGATCCGAGTCGATCCACCGACCAAGATCACTTCCGAAATATCAGAAGCTGAGATTTTGGCATCTTTGAGCGCGTTTTCACAAGGAATGCGTGTGCGCTCCACCAAACTTTTGGTCAAGTTGTCAAACTGAGCACGGGTGATGGAACGCTGGAGATGTTGAGGACCAGCTTCTGTCGCCGTGATGAAGGGCAAGTTAATGTCAGCCTGCATAGCCGTGGACAATTCACACTTGGCTTTTTCTGCCGCTTCCTTCAAGCGTTGCAAGGCCATTTTGTCGCCCCGAAGATCGACACCCTGCTCTTTCTTGAATTCTTCAGCCAACCAGTGAACCAAAGCTTCGTCGAAGTCATCACCACCCAAGTGAGTATCACCGTTGGTCGCGAGTACTTCAAAGGTCATGCCGGTTTCGTCATCGT
Source organism: Planctomycetota bacterium (assembly GCA_015485455.1). Classification (GTDB taxonomy): domain Bacteria; phylum Planctomycetota; family DRQF01; genus S139-23. The sequence goes on from WFTN01000499.1 coordinate 1,015, forward strand.
CTGACATCTCAACATCAAGAATCGAAACATCGAAAGTACCACCACCTAAGTCATAGATGGCGATCTTTCCACCTGTTTTCTTCTCGATACCAAAAGCTAAAGCTGCTGCTGTTGGCTCGTTGATGATGCGGACAACTTCAAGGCCAGCGATGCGTCCAGCATCCTTCGTGGCCTGGCGCTGGGAATCGTTGAAGTATGCGGGGACTGTGATGACCGCTTTCTCAACATCCTCGCCCAAGTGCTTCTCTGCTGTTTCCTTGAGAGCACGAAGAATCTTCGCGGAGATTTCTGGAGGTGCGTAGACCTGACCATTGGCCTCTACCTTAACCAGTTCGTTGCCGCCTCCGACAACTTTGTAAGGTACCATTTTCTCTTCATCACCGACTTCGCTGTGGCGACGTCCCATGAATCTTTTGATCGAGAAAACTGTGTTGATTGGATTTGTGACTGCTTGCCTTCTGGCATTCAGTCCGACGAGCTCTTCACCAGAGCTGGTAAAAGCTACGACACTGGGTGTCGTTCTGTTGCCGACTTCGTTGGTCACTACTGTGGCCTGGCCAGCTTCCATGACTGCGACAACCGAGTTTGTGGTGCCGAGGTCGATGCCGATAATTTTTGACATGATTGTGTCCTTTCTGCCGCGCGTTGTTGCGCACCACCCTCAAACGGGCGGGCAAGTATCCAAACGCAAGTTCGGTGCCAACAGAGCTTGTCAAAGAAGTTTCCCTAAATGGCAATGTGTGAACGAGTTACGAACATTCCAAGGCAATCACTTCTGCTGTCTTTTTGGCAGAAACGTGGAGGAAGGAAAGGAATGCTGTCAATCTGGCATGAATCAGGTGAAACAGGGAAACAGCCTGCTAATTCAGACCAAATTCTTTCAGCTTGCGGTAGAGAGTCCGTTCAGAAACTCCCAGTGCCTGGGCCACTTTAGCCCGATTGCCTTCAAATCGGGTCAAATAATGGCGAATCATGTAGTTCTCAACGCTGGAGAGCGAAAGACCATCAAAGACATTCATCGGCAAGAGAGCTTGGCCCGCAGGATTCTCCCCCCGGACATCGTCTGGAATGTCCTCGTAGATCAAAGTGTCAGCCGCTGAGAGAACGACCATAGTTTCAATAACGTTCTTCAGTTGGCGCACATTGCCGGGCCACTCAAAGTTGACCAATTGCTGCATAGCCTGAGCATCGATGTCCTGGACGTTGCGTCCAAAGGCTCGATTGGCTTCCTTCAGGAAATGACGAGCAAGAAGGGGAATGTCCTCTCGACGATCCTTAAGTTCAGGCATTTGGATATGCACGACTTTCAAACGATAGTAGAGGTCTTCCCGAAAGGTACCTTGCTTGATTTCATCTTCCAGGACGCGGTTAGTGGCGGCGATAATGCGAACATTCACCTGTTTCGCTTCATTCGCTCCCACTCGAACGATCTCACGCTCTTGTACGACACGCAGCAATTTCACCTGCAAACTTAAAGGCATGTCACCAATTTCGTCCAAGAAAATTGTGCCATTGTCTGCGTATTCGAATCGACCTTCTCGTGCAGCTACTGCACCGGTGAATGCTCCGCGAACGTGACCAAAGAGTTCACTCTCGAGGATGGCTTCTGACATAGCCCCGCAATTGAGAGCCACAAAAGGGTGGTCCCGCCTTGGACTCTCCCGATGAATTGCACGGGCAACCAGTTCCTTGCCTGTTCCATTGGCGCCGGTCACCAAGACCGTAGCAGGCGTGGGAGCAACCTTCTTGATGAGGCTACAGATCTTCTTGAGCTGGGGTGATTCACCGATAAACTCGGGAAAAGACGCCGAATCATCTTCTATGACAAATTGTGTTTTGCGTTCAGACGTTGCTGGGGTTGCACCCAATCTCTTTCGCTCAATTTGCTCACAAACTTCCTTCACCCGCTCCCGCACCTCTTCGACCTTGAGAGGCTTGGTCATGTAGTTGGCCGCGCCCATCTTGATGGCTTCTACAGCCTGCTCGACGCTCCCGTGGCCCGATACCAAGAGCACCTCTGTATCCGGTATCTCGTTCTTGATGTGGGCTAGGACGTCCATACCAGTAATGGGCGTCATCTTGAGGTCGGTGACAACGACGTCGAATTTTTCGGCTCCCAAAGTCAAGATGCCGTTTTCACCGGAAGTCGCCACGGTCACTTGATAACCGACACGTTCGAGAATTTCAGCCATGGCCTCAGCGTGATTCGACTCGTCATCAATGACCAGGATCTTCATTTTAGCCGGATTCATGCATTGGCTCCGGCATCTCGGGGTAGGGCAAGGACAAAGC
>WFTN01000500.1 GCA_015485455.1 Planctomycetota bacterium
GCCACATTGCGGAGGACCCAACCCATCGTTACTAGGTCTTGGCTGGCATCGGGCAGCTTTGTGTCGGATGCCGAGCCGATGCGGAGATCGCCAGGGCGGCCCAGATTGGCTTCTGCCTTCTGGCGGGCTACTGCGAGCATATTTTCTGCAATATCGATGCCCACGACCTGCCCGTTTTCTCCTAAGCGCTTGGCTATGGCGACAAAGAAATCCCCTGTACCGCAGCCCAAGTCCGCCACAGAGAAATCAGCTTCGACGCCGGCCCAGTCCAAAGCGACTTGGCGCCACTTTGTATCTTGACCTAAGCTTATGAGGCTGTTGAGCTTGTCGTAGGGCTTGGCGATGCGGTTGAACATGCCAGTGACATATTCTTCCTTATCTTGCCCTTTCAGAAGTGATCCGTCTGTTTCCATGGAAGCATGATAAGATTGCGGACCTGCCAATTTCAAGCGCTGGTGCTGAGCTTGGTGTTCATGAGCAAGAAAGAGAACCATGAAGAAGTCGGAAGTGATGAAGGAGCTCAAAGCTCTCGCTAAGGAATCCCACAAGAAAACCTATGCCCGCCACGGCATCAAGGGCAAGGTTCTCGGCGTCCCCTATGCTGATCTCTACAAGCTCGAAAAGAAGATCGGCATCGACCAGAAGCTGTCGGAGGAGCTTTGGGCCACGGATGTTCATGATGCACGGGTTCTGGCAGCTTTCATTGCTGACCCAGAGACGATCAAGTCCTCCACCATCGAAGCCTGGATCAAGACCGCCGACAACCATCTAACCTTGAGCTCTATCGTTCTACTCGCGGCCAAAGCCAAGAATCCTTTGGCGCGAATGGAAAAGTGGATGAAAAAGAAACAAGAATGGCATGCCGCTGCAGGTTGGCATCTTCTGTCAGTCTTGGCCAATAAAGAGGGTGGTCCCCTCGACTGCGAAATTTGCGAGAAATATCTGAAGGTGATCGAGCAAGAAATAGACGGGGCCCAGAATCGTGTGAAACACGAAATGAACGGGGCCCTCATGGCCATGAGCGCTTGTGGAGCTGGACTTTACAAGAAATGTGTTGCCGCGGCGAAGCGCATCGGCAAGGTGGTGGTCGATCATGGTGACACAGCTTGCAAAACACCTTCTGCTATTCCTTACATGGAAAAAATGGCGGCTCGACGAGCCAAGAAAAAGGGCAGCAAGAAAACCACCAAGAAGAAGTCCGCGAAAAAGAAAGTAGTGAAGAAGTAGATGGGAAAGATACGGAAATGGCTGGGGCTTTCGAAGATTCCCTCCCGACCGGTCGTTTTCTATACCCGCGATAATTGTCACCTTTGCTCGGATGCCTTGGCTGTCTTGAGAAAATATGCACGGTCTTATTCTTTGCGAATTGAAGTCGTTGATATTGGTGGGGATGGGGAGATGGAGGCTGAACACGGCGATCAAATCCCAGTTGTGTTCATCGACGGGAAGAAGAGATTCTTCGGTCAAGTTGATGAAAAGTTGCTTCTTCGCTTGCTCAATCACCCACCCAAATGAGTGAATAAAAATGGGCAGACGCAATTTCGACTTGGACCCGTTATGATGCCAATCAAGTTAAGTTTCTGGCACAGAGAAAACGAACAAGCATGACAGTCAACAAGCGAAAAATTATCATTCTTCCCTTCGCGCTGGAAGAAAGCGATCTGCGTCAAAAGGCCGATTATCTCGGACGACAAATTCCCATCTTCTTGCGCAATTGTTTCGAAAAGAAGGAGCCGGGGCGGGTTGTTGCCTCGCCTATCGCAACTGAGAAACATGACCATCGCTATTGGGTGGTGCACAAAGATCTATGGCGCGACGAAGCCGCTCGTAGTTTTGCCAAAGAACGCGGTTATGACATCGTCGTTTTTGGCATCCTTTCGGGGCCGAGCGCAGAAGGCTCGATCCGCACTTTGAAGTTAAGAAGTGTGATGGTGGAAAGTGGCAAGGTTGTCGTGGATAAAACGATCACCGGAGACATCTTCCGCATCATTCAAACAGCCCTCGAGGGCATGAGTGTTTACGCTTCCATGATTCCCAAGGATGCCGCGGCTCTTTTTGACCAAGAATCAAAATCAGCGCCATCTTTCGAGAGTTATCTCCGTGGACTAGATGTTCTCTTAGCATTGCGTTCCGAAGGCATCCAACTCAACAACTACGACAAGGCCCTCGAACCATTCGACCGAGCCTTGGAACTTGATTCCGATTTTCGCGGGGCCTTGACTGCTGGGTTGAGTTGCGCTTTGCAGGCCTTGGAGTCCGCTGGTTCAGAAATGAGCACGGACATGATTGCGGCGACTTTACAGAGCTGGATCAAGAAATGCCCTGGGGATCCTCGTATCTACGCGGTCTTGGCAGAGATTTTTCTTGGGCGAGACAAAAAGGCTGATGCTCTCCTAGCATTGAAGCAAGGATTGGAAGAAATCCGTCCTCCCAGTCGCGATCTCTTGAGGCGATCTGGGGACATCCTCAGCGAAAATGGCAATCACAAAGAGGCTCTCAAAGCCTACGAAGCTTGTGAAGCCTTGGCACATGACTCAGCCATGGTTGAGCGCATGTCGGCGCTGAATATCATGGTGGGACGCTCGGACGTTGCGCGGGAGCAACTTGCTCAACTTCTGGAAGAGGATTCGTCGCGGGTCGACTTATGGCTCCGTGCGGGTATTCTAGCCCATCGTGATAGTGATATGACCACGGCTTGGCTCCTGATGAGTCGCATGTTTGACGGCGATCGGGCTCCAGGGGAAAGCGAGCTAGTCAAGCTGAATGCTGTTTTGAGCAAATCCAAAGCGGGTGCGATTCTGACCGATCAGTTGCGGACTTGGTATCCGCCGGAGTCGTTCTCCAGTAAAGAAAAGCTCCTCTTCGCCAAGACTCTGCGCTTAGCAGGTTTGCGGGTGGAAGCGGGTCTCTGTTTGCGGTCCATCCGGGAAGAAACCCTTGACCCCGCTTCCCGCTCGACAGTGGCTCGCGAAAGGCTCAATCTGATCTACGATGGTTTTGACGCCAATTTTGCTGCCATTGCGAAACGGGTCGTGAATGAAGGGTCAACAGAGGGCAAAGATCTCTTGGACGAAGCGGTGACTCAAGAACCCCAATTTTGGCCAGCTCGTTTCTTGCGCGGTTTGATTCTGTCGAAATTAGGCGAGTACAAGGAGTCCCTGTGCGAGATGGACTTGGTGCTAGAAGTGGAGCCAGAGAATGATGTGGTGTGGTACACCCGGGGCTTACAGTTAGCCCGTTTGGGAGAAGACGAGAAAGCTGTTGAAAGTTTTGAGTCTGCCATCCGCATCAATGGCAAGGAGACAGACTACCATGCAAACTTGGCATTGTCTCACGCTCGTCTTCATCATGAAGATCAAGCTCTTGAGGCCCTGAAGGAAGTCAAGACCCTCAGGCCGAAGCATCCGGATAATGAAAGGCTCGAACAAGCGATTAAGGACTCCATTCAACCTCCTTGCGAGTGACGCCCAACTCAAGATTGCCCTCCCTTGGCAAACCTCTTAAGGCCTTCAAGGTTGTGAACAATGCGGGGGGGGGGCTTGTGTTATGGTGAAGACATGAACTACCGCGCATTTGTACTTGTGGGCATTTCTGTTTGCCTTCTGGGAGGTGGTTGCGCCACCAAGCCGTCAGGTCCCAGGAAGGTTGTCACCGTTGAGTCTCGGAAACCCATTGAGGTGAGAGATTCTTCTGGCCGAGTTTCCATCGTCGTGAATGAATCTTCTACAATTGTCGAAATTGATGGCCGGAGGTTCGTCTGCCGTGACTATGCCGGATACATTGCTCGGATAAATCCTGGCAAGGGCTGGATTAAAGTCGGGCGGCTGGACGTCAGCTATGACAGCCAGAAAATCTGGATTCGGGGCAAGAAGCGCTGGACGACCTTTGATCGCTTGGGATCGCAAAGCTATTTCTCCAAGCAAGACGGCTCTGTGGGGCGTTCGGTTTTTAAGGACTGAGCTACAATCGGCATGGGGCGAATAGCCGCCTCGCGGGACTTTCTCATCTCATTTGCTCTCCTCCCCCCCTGGTCCTAAACTGAGGTTGTACGAAGTTGCGCGATGAGTGGCCTGACGCCATCGCCCCAACCCCAGTTTGAGGTCCACATGAATCAGCCCACCGACCGTTATGACACCTATGAGCTCCCCGCATTGGGGGGCAATCCTTCGACCGCTAAAGAAGGCACGAACCCGGGATCGTTTGCCAAGCCCAGCAATATTGCAGCGGGTCCGGATGGACGTTGGACCTTCAGTTCCCCAGATACACCGGGGATGCCTCAGCCCTCCGCGAAAACCGCATGGGATTTCATGCCTCCAGACTGGGCACAAGTTGAGGGTGTCTGGCAAGCTCCAGAAGGTTTTGAACCCATCACCCAACTGGAGTTCGCTCGTCTTGGGCAAGTGACTGATGAGATGCGTCATGTGGCCAGCGAGGAACCTCATCTCACCGCTGAACAAGTCAGAGATGAGGTGGCTGCCGGGCGTCTTGTCATTCCAGCTAACCGCAATCACTTGCGTCATGGTCTAAAGCCTATGGCCATTGGTCGGGCATCGAAGACCAAAGTCAATGCCAACATGGGAGCTTCCCCAGTTTCTTCCGGCACCTCTGATG
>WFTN01000501.1 GCA_015485455.1 Planctomycetota bacterium
AAGCGGTCCGGCTTCCCATTCAGGTCTCTCCGTGGGAGACAAGATCGTCACCGTCAACGACGAGTTAATTAAAGATTGGATCGATTTTCAGACAACTGTTCAAGAGCTGAAAATTGGTGAGAAAATCAGCTTGGGTTTCCTCAACAGAGGTCAACCTCACACGACCCAGCTCACCATCGTTAGAACACCTCCGACGCCAGCTGAAAAGGCGTTGTTTGCCCTTTGCGGTTTCGAATTTGACGACATCCCCAAGGCTCGGAAACAAGCTCTGCAAAATATGCGTGGTGTTCTTGTCACTGCGGTGCCAAAAGGATCTCAGGCTGCTGCGGTGGGCATCCGCAAAGGTGATGTTGTCTATTCCCTGGCACGCAATTCAGTCACCAGTAAGAATCATATGTTCCGCATCCTGCAGAGATTCGCCCGTCTCAAGTCTCTGCCAATCCACATCTTCCGTCCCAGCGAAGATAGCCACTACAGTGGCGATCTTCCTCTCAACCGATAGGAGGTTTTCGGGGCTCAAGAGCTGCCAAACAAACGTGGGAAAACCCAAAGAAGTTGGCTGAGGGCCAAACCAGCGAAACGTCCTTGACCCACGATCAGGTTCTCGTGGGCCCAAAGGCAAACTTCTTTGGCCCACGCCACATACTTAGGATCGCTAGAGAATTGAGCTGCCCGACACAAGCCCAAGGCGAAGAATAGAGCTTCTTCTCCTGTGGCTTGGCCTCGGACATAGAGCGGTTCAGCCCCTGAAACCTCAATCACGATGGAGGCTGCTAAGCCCAGGTCTGATCCCCGCCAACCCTGCTTATAGACAAAATCCACCGAGCGCAAAAACCGAGCGACAGCCCCCATTTGCCCAGATGCAGAAGGACTCTTGCTAAGGGCTTCTCCTAAGATCCCCACGACCACCCATGGCGTCACCCGATAGAGCCCATCTTTGTCCATAACCGAATCGAAGAGGGGCACGACCACACCCGGCGCATCGATAAGTCGGCGGTTTAATTGCCCCAATGCTTGGCTGGCGGCGGGTCGATCCTCGGCGTCAGCGATGGCCCCAGCCAAAAGCATAGACCAAGCCAAAGAGCGGGTGTTCAGAAAGCGACGAGCAATTCGCGGTGCTGCACGGCACCAAGAATCGATAACCTCTTGGTTAGCTTCCCACAAAAAAGGCGATCCCGTCGCTTGGGTCTCAGCAATGAGTCCATTCAACCACATATGTCCGGCCTCCCAACCACCGTAACGATGATGAGCACCATGCTTGAGAGGCAAACCGTCAGGGCCCAAATCTCTTTGCAGCAAGTGTTGAGCGGCCCGCCGAGAAAGATCCAAAAGATTGGGGTTTTGAAGATAGGTGGCGGCCATCCTCAAGCCCCAGATCGTGTCATACTCCAGATTCCCCGCGTCAGATTTGTTCCATCGCCAATCTCCAAGATTCTCTTCTCCGGCCCAGATATAACCCCGTCTTTTCAAACGGCCTCGATCTGTTTCGGCCCGAATCACATCCAAAAACAACTCTTTCAGTTTGAGTTCATTCATGAGGGGAGCCCCTTTTGTCTTGCCTAAGCGCTTGGATCCTTTGGCGAGCAACTCGATTCGGGCGCATCTCAGAAATGAGGGTTTTCTTTTCCGCCGTCTTCGTTTGGCGATTGACAGCGAGAATATCCGTCCAGGACGAACTCCTGGGTGCCAACGATACTGAGAAGAAACAACACTGAGTCTTCCCGCGAACCCTGTGTCCAAAGTTTGAAAACTCGGTGACAGAAGCCCCATATCCGGCAAGTACACATCAACTTCACCACTTTTCGTCATGAATCGTAAATGGTCATCTATTGGCTCCAGTTCCTTGCTGTTGTCAGAGAATCGCCTGAACCCATCTGCCTTCACTTGGTATCGGACAGGAAAGATACTCTTGCGGATGCGGTGCACACGGTCTTTCTCGTCCAGGGCAGTGATCCTATCGTTCAGTTCATAGCAAACATCGAAACCACCCTTCGGGAGCTCGTGTTTGAGCGGTGATAAATAGGTCTCCACTGCGATTTCCAAGCAACCTGCGAAGAGAATTATGCGGCGACTGAATTTCACCCCAGGCTCCTTCGCACCGCTCGCCACCAAACCACGCTGGCAAAGCACCAAAACATAGGGGCCGTTCTCTTCGATTTGCCACTGTGCTTCCCCACGGCCTTCCCCCATCGACACGACTTTGATGAGTGGTTTCTTCTGACCAGAAAACCCCAAGTCACGCAGAACTTCGCCAGGATCACTGCTAACACTGAAGCGAAGCTCCGAGTTCTTGATCCGAAGACCATCATCAAGAGGTGTGACAACAAAAGGATTCGACGACGAAGAGGTTTCGGGCTTCTTCTTGGTAGACGAGATACGAACGCGCTGAGATTTCTTGGGGATCAAATTGAGGGGAAACGTCAATCTTAGCTGGCGCAACGAGCCGTCGGGCCAATTCGACAGAACTGCCACTTGGGGGCGGGTCTGCTTTGCCCCCCCTGTGGCCAGGATGAAACAATCAGGGGGATAAACCCCAGAAGGTGCGACAAAACCGGCACGCACCCAGTATCTACCCCCTGGAAGCCCTTCCTTGAGAGTCACTTTGAGATCTTGAGCGGTGACAAATTGACTCAAGATGAAGAAAACGAAAGAAACTGTAAGCATTTGCTTCAAACTGCTGCGATTTGAGTGCATGATTGGGGTCGTCCTTTGCAAGTAAGGACGTCACATGAGCCGCAACAGACTGAAAAATTAACAGCGAGGATGAGAAAATGCGCATCGGGTACTTCGGGGGGAGCTTTGACCCGGTCCACAAAGGACACATCACGTTGGCGAATGAGATTCGTCAACTGGCACAATTGGATCAAGTCATTCTGGTGCCCACCAGAAGATCGCCCCACAAACGCAACCAGAAGACGACGTCTGGCCAGCACCGAGTTCGTATGCTGTCCCTGGCGATTCAAGGAGAAGAAGGTCTCGCCATCGATCAACGCGAACTGAGCCGGGAAGGTCTCTCCTACACCTATGACACGATGCGAGAAATCAAGAACGAACGGCCAGGGGACGATCTATTCTTCTTGGTTGGGATGGACAGCTTAGAGGATCTGCCTACCTGGCATCGCATTGATGAGCTGCGGGAGTTAGTCACCTTCTTGGTGGCCGTGCGCCCAGGACACAATTCAGAAGCAGCGGCCAAGAAACTGGAAGACTCCAAGATCAAGTTTCAGATCTTGCCTACCACCGCCGTTGACGTGTCATCGACGACTTTGCGACGGGACTTAGCAAGAGGCACCTCCACCAACGGTTTGGTCGCACCAGAGGTAGGCGATTACATCCGCGGAGAACATCTCTACAAGACAACTTACTGAGCCTCAAATTGAATCGTGTTTCTTCATGGCATTCTTGCCATGAAGAAACACAAAGCAATTTAGTCTTCAGTTTTGAGTTGCTCCAAGATGAATGCTGCTGCCTTATCGACGGCCACTTCAGCTTGCTCTCCTGAGCGAATGTCTTTGATCTGAACAACACCTTTGGCGGTTTCCCGAGAGCCTTGAATGGCAACAAAAGGAATGGCCAGTTTGTCCGCATGGCCTATTTGCTTCTTGAAGCGCCCAGAAGAGTAATGCATTTCCGTTGGCACACCGCCATCGCGAAGGGCTTTTACCAATTTGATTTGCTCGTTCATCGTCACATCGTCCATGCGCAACACGAGGACTTTGGTCGGTGTCTTCTCGGCCTTGAGGCGGTCCATTTTAAGCAGAGCGCTGAGCACCCGCGATAGACCAATAGAGACCCCCGTGGCAGGCACATCACCTTTGCCATAAATACTCATCAAATCGTCATAGCGTCCCCCGCCCCCTAAGCTGCCAAAGTTCTCCAGCTTGGTGATGCGAAACTCATAGATAGGGCCGGTGTAGTAATCCAACCCTCTTGTGAGAACGAGATCAAAGTGAAGAAGATTGGCTGGAACCCCCAAGGCATCCAAGTGAGAAAAGAGAGTTGTCATTTCTTCTAGAGCGGCGATCCCTTCTTCATCATCACCAAACCGCTCAGCTACAGCTTCGATCAGCGCAGCGTGATTGCTGGCCCCAATTTTCTCCCCAAGTTGGATGGTTTCGAAAAGGTGCCGGATCGCCTGGTCTGAGATCCCTTCTTGTCGCAGAAGCTCCTCGACTTTCTCACCGCCGATCTTGTCGATCTTGTCTAAAGCCGTACAAACCACCTTGTCTTGATCTGCGTCCAAACCAGCAGCACTCACCATAGCCCGCAAGACTTTGCGGTTGTTGAGGCGCATGATGAGACCAACATCGTCCGCCGCCAAACCAAGCTTTTGATAGACCTCGTAGCAGACGGCCACGTTCTCCGCGTCGGCCACCAGAGAATCGGTACCCACGGAATCCACGTCGCACTGATAGAATTCTCGGAATCGACCTTGGGCCGGTTGAGGACGATCAGCTCGATAGACCGGTTGAATCTGATAGCGCTTGAAGGGCATAGGCAGATCACGGCGCATGGCGACCAGGCGGGACAAAGGAACGGTCAAATCATAGCGAAGTCCCAAAACAGCCCCCCCCTTATATGCAAGGGGATAGATCAGCTTGTCACCTTCTTCGCCATACTTACCCAGAAGCACATCGAGAAACTCCATGACAGGGGTTTCCACCGGCGCAAAGCCGTACTTTTCAAAGATTTTCGTCATCACCCTGAGCATCCGCTGCCGCGGAATCATCTCCTCAGGGAGAAGATCACGGGTTCCATTGAATACGCGAGGTTGAATTGGACCATGTGTGGCCATGTTTTCTGCTCCAAATGCCACAAAATGGCTAATTTCCGCAATTCTAAGACGGTCATAAGTCCTTACAACGTTATTTCTTAATTTCAATTGGCGCAATCTTGCCGTGACTGCTATAGTTCCGACGCCCACTGAAGGAGATTCCCAAGCGGCCTATTCCGCTGGGACAGAGAAGATGGAGAAATCTCGTATGCGACTCACCACCACCGTGGTTGTCTTAGCCCTGACGTTTTGCCTGCTACCAGCATGCTCTAGTACCGACACAGACCCAGATTCAGACACAAACTTGGGCGGAGCAGCCTATACAATCTTGGATGCTCCTTTCGCCGTGCCAAGTGCCTTGGGAGCTGAGTTTTCGTCTGTTTCCTACAATTACTCTCCCGCTCCCCATGGTGGGGACGGATGGGCATATTGGGGAAGCCGAAGCCACAGTTTCTCCCGCCACATGACGAACATCTGTGACAACATCATGTATAACTTCTTTAACACGAACACCCGCTTCGCACCCTACGACAACTGGGGTGACTCGTTCCAAAAGGACATGACACAGTTGCTCAAGACATTGGACACCAACCTCTATCGCTACGATTGGGATAACGCCTACATCAACTAAGCAATCTGGTTGTGACTATGTCATGACAAAGACCATTTCGAAAAGCAGCGGCCCCAAGGGTTTGCTGCTTTTTCTTGTTCTTTCATCTCATCTTGATTCGCGGGATTGCTGCCACAGTGGCGAGAATTTGTTGAAGATGTTTTGTGCGATTGATTCCGCCGTATCGTCTTCCTGGCAAACAATGCGCTCAGCATGGGGATAACGGGTCATCCAGGTCAGTTGGCGACGGGCAAACTGCCATGTCTTGATCTTGATGCGCTCTTTGAGTGGACCTTCCTTGCCACCAACAAACAGGTGCTCTTTGATTTCTCGATAGCCCAAAGCCATGATCGACTCTTGGCTGAACCCTCCGCCCCCATCGATGTCCGCCACTTCCTTGACCCAGCCCTCTTCGAACATGAGGTCAATGCGTTCTTCGATTCGCTTCCTCAACACTTTTCGATCCCAAGTGATAATGTAGACTTGAGATTCATAGCGGGGCTCACGAAACCAGGTGGCTTGCTGTTCACTTGCGGGTTTGCCGGTCTGGGCAAAAACTTCCAGAGCTCGCTCCATGCGTTGGTAGTCATTGGGATTGATTTTTTCGGCCGACGCCGAGTCCACCGCCGCCAGTTTGGCGTGAATGGCTGCTAAACCCAATTGATCACGCTCAGCTCTCAGTTGAGCACGGAACTCCTCGTCTCGAGATGGCCCATCATGAACACCAAACAAGAGCCCGGTGAGGTACATAGCAGTTCCTCCCACAGCAATGATTGGCTTGTCATTCTGGTGATTCTCAAGAATGACCTCATCGGCTCGTTGCAGAAACCGCGACAGATCAATCCGCTCCTGAGGATCCAAAATGTCGATCAGGTGGTGCTTCACTTGGGCCAGGTCATTGGCTGACGGTTTCGCCGTGCCAATGTTCATTTGTCGATAGACTTTCATCGAGTCCAGAGACAGAATCTCGGCTTCTAAGAGTTTGGCAACGCAGATGCCAACGCTGTTCTTGCCAGATCCCGTCGTGCCTGTGATGCACAAGAGTGGTCGCTTGGATAGAGTCATTGGCCCATTGGTCGAATAATGTGAGCGGCCCATTTCGCTGAACCAACTGCCGCTCTAACGGTCTTCATGATTCGTTCAGCGTCCATTTTCATCAATTCTTTTCCGTGTCCCAGGTAAGAAGCCCCTTTCACATGGCAATCAATCAGGTTCCAGCAGGAAGTGCTTACCGAGTCGAGACCCCGAATGAAGCTACCATAGAATTTACGCTTCGCCCGCCTCAAGTCCGCAGGCTTAGGTCCTTCCTTCAAGACCCGAGCCATTCCCTCCATGAGTGCTTTCTCCAACTTTTCTGGTACTGGAGTATCCCCTGCCAACATGAGGAATGCGAATTCCCGCTCGACAGAAGCTGAAAAGCCAAAGCTATCGTCGATCAGATTCGCCCGATAGAGTTGGGAATGAAAGTCTGTTCCTTTGCTCAAGACAGATGATAAGAAAAGGTCAAAGCACATTTCGACTTCCCCGAGAGTAACACCCAGGGAATTCGGATCGAACTGGCAGCCCAAATGCAATTTGGGACCAACAACCGACATGTTTTCTACCATGCGCCTCTTCTTCGGCACCTTCCGGGGTCTCTTTTGGTGACGGGTAAAAGAAACCGTATCAGGGATATTTTTGCTGATGATCGCCTCGGCAAGATCGCAAACTTGGTTGGGATCACAATCCCCAGCGACGGCCAATTGCATGTTCTTTGGGGAATAGAAAGTACGGTGACACAAGTAAAGATCATCGGAGGTGATCAATTGGATGCTCTCAACTGTTCCAGCGATGTCAACGGCAACTGGGTGGTTGAAATAGAGCGACTCTAAGACCCCCATGTATCCCCGCCAGGAAGGATCATCCCGATACATGTTGATCTCTTCCGCGATAATCCCCTTCTCTTTGTCAACCAACTTCGGCGTGAACCAGGGACGAGTGACGAAATCAACCAGAATGCCAAGACTCTCGTTGAATCTTTCCGAACACTCAATGAGATATCCTGTGTGGTTGAAACTCGTCATGGCATTACTTGAACAGCCCAAAGCCGCAAGCTTGTCCATAACATCGCCGTCCTCTTTTTCGAACATCTTGTGCTCAAGAAAATGAGCAATACCCGCAGGTAACCTCTGACGCTTCTTGCTCAAGCTTGTGCTGAAATCGTTGTCAATGGAACCGTAGTTAGTCCCCAAGAGAGCGTACTTCTTACCAAAACCCTTCTTCACTGCGATCTTGACTGTCAATCCACAGTCTAACACCCGGTGATGGATAGTTTCGCCAACGCCCTTCTCTATCCAGTTGCCAGCTTCAGCTTTCTTCATGAGCTACCTCCTTCGGAGAGAGCGTGAAAATAGTATCCAAGCGCATGCGCTCCATGATATTGGCAATCTTCGATTTCTTGACCGATGTATAGCGGTCAAAGAGAGACGATGCCGTTTTGTCTTTGCGCCCCCCTAACATCTGTCCCATGTGAAAATTGATCATGGAATCGGGAGAATCGCTCAAGGACGAAAAGTGTTTCCTCAGTGTGGCATAAACGGGCTGCAAATCATCGTCAGAGAACCGCCCCTTCGCCAGGGCACGGACTTGAGCCCGGACAATCTTCACAACTTCTTCGACATTCGTAACGTCCACCCCGGCACTGACGGCACAAACCCCATTGGAGGCATCCATCCCCGATCCAATAGAATAAGCAAGACTTCTTTTCTCCCGCACTTCCCTAAAGAGCTTAGAGGAGGAAACACCGCCCAAAAGCATGTCCGCAAGAACTGCCCCGTAAGCATCGTTGCGGCGATTGTATTTCTCAACACGATAACCCATGGCCAAACGTCCCTGGGTTAGATTTTCGCGTTCAGAAACCCGCTGAAGACGTTTGCGAATGGGAGGAGACTTAAGAGTCTTGGACACCCACTCCCCCCGAGACTTCAAAGTCAATTTCGCCTTGAGAATCTTCTTGATCTCCGAAGTCTTGCGGGGCGAAATCGCATAGATAAACAAAGGAGATTCGGCGACGAACTGAGTTAACTCAGCGGCGACACCTTCCGGCGTCAAGCTGGCGACCTCTTCCGGAAGCCCAAACGCTGGCCGACCAAAGGGATGGTCACCAAACATGGCTCGAACCATTTGTTGGTTGGCGTACTGCCCCTTGTTGTCGGTTTGAGAAGCGATCGCGCGGAGAAGGTTGCGTTTCTCTCGGTCGAAGTCTTCAATGTCGAAATCCTTTCGAGCCAAGAAAGGGTCGCTAAGAAGCTCGCTCACGTAACCTAGAACATGGGCGAG
>WFTN01000502.1 GCA_015485455.1 Planctomycetota bacterium
CGATGGAGATCTGAAGCGGGTGCGGCCGCAAAATGGGTTAGTAGCAGAAGGAGTCAATTCTTTCTTCCGAGACCGAGAGCAGAACATCTGGATCGCCTCTGGCCGAGGTCTCACCAAGATCATCAGCCAGCGGTTCACCAGCTATGACCATGACCACGGCCTCTTGGACGACGAAGTTTCGGCCATCTCTCAGTTGCCTGACGGCCGCATTGTCCTTGGACATCAGGGGGGCATCACCCTTCTTGGCCCTCAGGGAACGCAAACCATCCATTTCGATGGCAACGATTCTACCTCTCGCACAATGGATTTGAAGGTCGATCCCACTGGATCCGTTTGGGCCTGCTGCCATTTCGCTGGACTAGCCCGCATCTCTGAGCCCTCCCAATTGGACTTCATTCATGCACTGCCAAACATCCGCATCAATTCTGTTGCCTTTGATCCCCAAGGAGAAATCTGGATTGGCGCTGATGATGGTCTCTACAAAGTTGTCGGCAACAAACTGGAAGCCATCCAACTACCAGTTCCCTCCCATGCCTCGGCCGAGCGCTATGGTGTCAGGCGCTTAGTGACCGGCAAAAGCGGAACCATCTATGCGGCAGTACCCCGATCCGGGATTCTGGGAATCACCAAAGGGGAGTTTCGAACTTGGCAGACAGCACCGGAATTACTGGACGTCTACTCAGCAATCGAAACGGAAAAAGGTCAAGTCTGGTGCGGCTCGTCCTCAGGCCTTGGACACCTGATAAACAACCGCTTCGAATTATCTCACAATCCAAGAATCAAAGGCCCAGTCTATGCTCTTCTTGAAGACAGGCAGGAGAATCTGTGGATTGGGACGGACCGGGGTGTCTACGTCTGGAATGGAAAACAACTCAGGCGATTTCACAGTGGTAATGGCTTGCTCGGCGCAGAAACGAATCGGGCCGCCCTTTTCGAATCCCGAGAGGGTGACATTTGGATCGGAACGGCCCGAGGGGTTTCTCGATACCGATCCGAGCTCGACACGCGCGTTCCCGTCAAACCACAGGTCCTGTTGGGAAATATTTCATCCACCGACAGTGAGTTTTCCTTTGCCAGCGCCCGATCTCTACCTCCGGAATCGAATGATGTCAGCTTCGCATTCTCAGCGAGCTCTTTCATTGACGAGTCCCAGGTCAAATTTAGAATCAAACTCGAGAACTACGATGACGCTTGGTCAACCCCAAAGGTCCTCCCATCGCGAAAAATTCGCTACACAAATTTACCTGCCGGAGAATACCGCATTCACGTCCAGGCGATTGACGCAGAAGGAAACGCCAGTGACATCGTCGTCTCTCCCACACTGACAATCGAAAGCCACTTCTATCAAGAAACCTGGTTTCTCCAGCTCTGTGTTTTGGCGGTCTTAGGCTTAGGGTGGGCAGGATTCGCCTTCTGGAACCAGAGGATCTATTCGAATGAGCTCGAGATCCAAGTCCAGAAACGAACAGAAGAACTGCGCAAAGCGGAGAAGACCCACGCTCAGGTGGCGAGGTTAGAATCCTTAGGAGTCTTAGCCGGAGGGATTGCCCACGACTTTAATAACCTCCTAACCGCAGTGACTGGCTATACGTCTCTCATCAGTAAGGACAAATTCCTGAGTTCGAATTCAAAACAATTCGTGAAGGAAGTAGAAAACGCCTGTGGGCGAGCTCAAGGCCTGACGAAACAACTCCTCACATTTTCTCGAGGTGGTGCCCCAGTCCGCAAGATGACATCGATCACCGACATCATAGAAGAGGCCGCCACTTTTTCACTTCGGGGTTCAAACGTCGAGTGTGAATTCGATTTTGAAGAAGGTATTCCAGAGGCCCATGTTGACGCCGACCAATTCCACCAGATAATCAACAACCTGACCATCAATGCTCGCCAGGCCATGCCTCAAGGTGGGTCAATAAGGTTCCGTGTTCGATCAATCGTCGATGAGAACGACGAACGACATCTTGAAATCCTGGTTACCGACCAAGGCGTAGGAATCCCTGCGGATGTCGTACCACGGATCTTCGACCCCTACTTCTCCACCAAGTCCGAAGGCAGCGGTCTTGGACTGGCAATCGTACACTCCATTGTTCACAAGCATGGAGGCAGAATCACAGTCGATTCCACATCGGAACAAGGAACAGTCTTCAAGATCACAATCCCAAGTTCAGCGAGCGAGCCCACTTTAGAACCAACTCAACAGTCTCATGGGGTTCTCCGTCCCCAGAAAGTACTCGTTTTGGATGATGAAGAATCCATCTGCCGCTTTGTCCAGTATGCCTTGGAATCTCGGGGCTGCGAAGTCGTCACTGTGAGCGACGGGGAAGATGCCATTCGGGTCTACCGCAGCGCCCTGAACGCCAACAAACGGTTTCGCACGGTGATTGCTGACCTAACCATTCCTGGGGGTATGGGCGGGGCGCAAGCTGGACGGGAGATCATGAAAATCGATCCCGCAGCCCAAATCATCGTCACAAGCGGGTACGCCAATGAACCCACCCTTTCGAACTATGCAGTTCAAGGATTCGCCGGAAAGCTCCCCAAACCGTTTTCCTTGACCCAGCTCATTTCTACTTTGAGTTCCGTGCCGGCAAACTCCACAGAATGCAACAATGAGGCTTGAGAAGGTCCGATTCAGCGATCTTCCAAGATCACACCAAGTCCGTCAGCAATGCGATTGACGTAGGCGTAGTAGCCTACGATCTCAGCGATATTCAAGATATCAAGATCAGAGAATCCCAGTTTGCGAAGGGGTTGAACGTCAGACTCTTTCATCTGGCCCGGAGACAAAGTGAGCTTTTCTGCATAAGCGAGCATGCCCTTTTGCTTGGCAGAGATCGCGGCGCTTTGCCAGTCACTTTCAATTGCAACGACCAGAGAGTCTTCTCTCAGAAACCGACGCAGACCGCGCCGATGATGACTGACTCAGTAGTGACATTCATTGAGCTGACTCACGACCAAGGCAATCATTTCACGGTCACCTCCACGAAGGCTGGGGGTCCCTTTCATCACCGCTTGGTAAAGAGAGAAATGAGCTGAAAGACCAGCTGGATGGAGGGAGTGGACTTCCATGATGGCATCCAATTCACCCGTCTCTGGGTCTGCAACCGATTGGTAGAGATGGACCAACTCATCGTTTGCTTCAGAAACGTCAATCGTCTCGATCCAAGCTCTTTTCTTGTTTTCTTCCATGGACAAGTCCGCTACTTTTTCCCCAGTTGCCGAAATACACGAATCGGACCAACAGGCTTTCCCGATTTGTCAAAAAGGCAAACATTCAAAGGGCGGCCCTTTTTCAACTTGATGGAGCCACGCAACTCTTTTGACGCCTTGCTTGGAATTTTAGAGCCCGTCTCATAACGCATCTTGAGTCCTTGGACCGGGCAGTTCAAAGTGATCGCTGAACGATCCCGTTTACTGATGATCTGAGGCCAAAGGATATCCAATTCGCCGTAACGAATTTTCCCTGTTCTGGAGGCGATCACTTCAATTCTCAGATAACGTCCCAATTGCGGAAGGTCGAAAATCGCTTTGCCTGCTTTCTTACCTTCAAGAACGTAAACTTTAGCCTTCTTGGCCAGGCCCGAGGCCTGATTGGACACAGCAACCTTCACTTCTTTGGGCAAATAGCGTCCACTGAATCGAATGCCAGAAATCAATTCGCGAGAACCAAGGTCAATGGTCACAGTGAATGGAAAACGATGAGCGCCTTCACCCATGTCTGGTTGCCATGGAGTTTCAGGATCACCGTCAATTAGAGCCCAAGCCCGACGTATGGCTTCATTCTTGTCCTTGGCTCCATTCGCTGACATGACTTTCCACCGGTGCTTGGAGAGGCCCAACTCGACACGGGTGATGGCAGCTATTTTCTTTTCTCCTCGATCAAAACCCGCAGAGACCAGGCCCCCCAACGGCAAAGAAAAAGGACCTTGATAAATCTGCGACTTGACCGTGGGCCTTCTGCCATCTGTGGTGTAGCGTATTCGGTCGGCGAATGGCGAACCCTCTATGACCACCAAACCCTGAGCATTTCGCCTAATACGGATTTTCTTAGTGATCGAAGTTTTCTGCTTGAGTTTCAGCCAACCTTTATCTTGATCTGGAGCACCGGTGATAAAGAGTCCTTTCTGCCGAACACTGAGCAACATCGCCATGGACGGGTTCACCAGTCCTTCCCCTCCCATGTAAGGAGATCCCATATGAGCCATCGTGTGCCGGAGACCAAATTTGGGTTCCCAAGCTCCACCAAATGACCAGCGCCACGCCTGCATGACTTTTCTAAATGCTTGGGGGTCCGTGGAGAATAATCCAACCAGCCCCCAAACATCTCCTGGATTGCCATAGGCATGGCTATTCCGCATGTAGGAATGACGCTCGAGCATGATCTTGGCCAATGCCTTGCGCATATATCGTTTTTCGCCACGCAACTTCGCCGCCAAGGCGAACAAACCACTGCGAGACCAGAATTCTCCCAAGTCACGGTAAGAAGCATTGTAGCCCATGGCCCCGTGCCCCTTGTCCTTGGGGTCAGACCAAGAGTGCATCATGTAAGGAAGAAGAGTTTCCCAAATGGTCGATTTGATCCCCGCTTTGCGGGCCAGGGCTTCGAAGACAATCACGTGAGAGGCGGGAGCCATGAGGGCCTTTTGACCGTAAGGCAGTCCACTGGGTCCGTGGCCAAGGGCAGGCATTCCCCATTTTGAAGTATGAAAGCCCTTCTCAATCCACTTGAGGGCAGACTCGATCCAGGGGCGAATGCGCTCATCGCCCGTAGCCAAAAGATACTCAGACATGAAAATCCCAGCATAGGCCGCCGTCCAGAATCCCAGATTGCCGAATGACTCAGGGGTGGCGTATTTCTCCAAGTACCAGTCCGCCACTTGGCGAATCGCTTCATAGTCCTGTGGATCTCGGCGGCCTAAGAGAGCCAAGCCTGCGAAACAAGTTTGAATCCACTCATTTCCTCCATTGGCCCAATAGCCCTGCTTCTTTCTGGTGCGCCGCACAAAGTCCATAAGATCGGCATAAAGCTCGGGTGTCACTTGATCGTCGAAAGGGAAGTCCTCAGGCAAGGGCGAACGTTTCACCAATTTCAATGTCAGTTCTTTGGTTTGCAGTTTGCGTAGAACCGTCAACCTAACCCGAGGGCGTCCACTCTCTAAAGCTGCTTCCGACGCTCTCCCCAGTGCCTGCTCATGACCATTCTCAAACCAGTCGAATCCTGGTTTGCAGGAATTGATTGGCAATGGAGCACCGTTGATTTCCAAGATGATATCCCCTGGCAAGAGCCCTGCGACGGCTGCGGGTGAACCCTTCCTCACAGAGACCACAGGTAAGGGAGCATGCTCGTGAGCTGTTTGAGAAACAAAACCTAAAGTTCCAGAATCAAGCCGATCTGGCCCATTCTTGCCATTAGGTTTAGCGAAATTCATAACGGCGGGATCTTGGGGCAAACGCAAGACAAGGACATCATCAACCAAAATTGGGATTTTGCCTTTCGATTGAATCGAAAGACGCCATTTGCTGTTGCTCAATTTCGCAACAGGTAGGGCAATAAGAGCTCGCTGCCGAAATCCTATTTGATTGACTTTGATTTTTTTCTCAAAAGCGCGACTGGTCCCGGGCACCTCCAAGCGCAGAACCAAGACGCCGTGGCTCTTTCCAGCCTTGCGAAGGGGACTGAGGGCTCCATCAACGCTGATAGAATAGACCCATTGCTCTGGATTAAAACCATCCTTGTCAGATTTCTTCGCCGGTGGAGTGGCAAAATGAACGTCGCGGCTTAGCTTCGCAGAAGGCCCCAACAAAATGGCGAAATCATTCTTCGTTTGCGTTCCGTCACGTTTGGCCCAGCGCGCATTCCCCTCGACCCGCCATTCTTTCGATTTGAAGGCCTTGCCATCTTGAGCACGTTTCTTGTTAAAACGAGAGCCTGACAGTTTGATCTGGTCAGCCCCCACGTCCTCCGGGCTTGGCGAAAGGCATAAGAAAGCCAAAACAGACAAACACATGAACCAAAAAAGAACGCCTGAGAATACCGAACTCTTCATAAATCAATCCTCCTGCGCCAGTCGTTCCAGATCAGCCCCTTCGAGCCGAAACACGGACCAACCGTCCATTTGCTTGGCTCCTAGTGACTGATAAAATTGAATCGAGGGTTCATTCCAATCAAGACAAGCCCATTCGAAACGGGCGCAGTTTCTTTCCTTGGCAACCCCAGCCAAGGCCCTCATCAAAGACAATCCCAGGCCCTGGCCTCGATACTCGAGCTTGACAAAGAGATCTTCCAAATAAAGACCAGGGCGGCCACGCCAAGTCGAATAGGTATGAAAAAAGAGTGCCATCCCCACCACAGCACCCTTGACCTCAACCAAAATGCACTCGATCTTCACCGCCGAATTTCCTGCCAAATCACTGGCAACAGACTCAACCGTAGCCTCTACGGCATCCGGCTCTTTTTCGTAGTCCGCCAAATCTTGGATCAGTCCAAGTATGGCCTCAGCGTCATTCTCAGTTGCCATCCTCAAAGTATGAGTCATCGTTGTCTCGGTTCCATTCTTACATTTCGCTTTGCGCTGTTTTCCAAGCCACCTTAATGGTCCCAGTAGGTGTCAAAAATGATACTCTTTTTCTGCTGCAAGAGGGTCCACTCTTGGCATTATTGAAGAGTGAAATCCCCAACCCTGAGGAACTCCATGAAGTCCGCCCTTGTTTTCACCATCTTGGTCCTTTTGGCTGGCTGCCAGGCTCAAAAGGCCAAGGAAGGGAAAACCACCCCCCCTCAGAACATCGGATTGGCAAACTTAGACGATCTCAAGCTCTTACCTCTTCTCGATGGGGGCCCAATCGGAGCCCATGATCTTTGGTTCCAAGGTTTCTCAAGCGCCGACCTCAGCGGCATTAACAATGATGGTTTCAAGCCAATCATAGATTTCCCTGCGCCCTACACCCGTTCTTTTGAATACTACGATAAGAAGAGAAAAGAAGCCGTGTTGGCAGAGGTCAAAGGTGCGGGCATTGTGGTGCGAATTCGTTTCGCCCAAGCCAAGAGCGAAGCAAGCACAGATCACACCTTAGGAAACGATGACTACGACGTCCGCATCTATATTGACGATCCCAAGGAGCCCTTCGTCAGTTGCTCTATGAGTGAACTTGTCAGTGGCCAAGTCCAAGGTTTCCCCTACCCCTTGGTAGCAGGAGAAAAGCAAGCAGCCGGAGGACTCTTCATCAACGTGCCTCTGCCGTTCAAAACATATTTTCGTTTGGCCACGACTGGCACACCTCATTTTCATTCCATTTCGATTCTGAGGACACACACGGCCAGCAACATCGAGAGCTTCTCCTCATCCATGCTGTTAGGGAAGGCCCTCCAGAATTTGGCAGCCGAAATACCCGCCATGAAGAAAGCGAACTCGGAGTCCCTGATTTCTCTGGGTCCCAAAAAGTCAGTCACAGTGGCGTCCTTTGAGGGGCCAGGAGAAGTCACAAGCTGGAGTCTTCTCCCCAAGAACGGCGTGTGGAATGAAGATCTCCTGCAATCCACCTTCGTTGACATCACTTACGAAGATGAAGACCTTCCTCGGGTGTCCTGCCCCTTGGGGCTTTTCTTCGGCTCTGGACTTCATGGAGGTGTCATTGATTCTTTCGCCTTTGGGCGCGAGAAGAATGGCAGGGCCTACTGTCGCTATCCCATGCCCTTCGCGAGATCATTCTCTTTGTCTATTCGTAACAAGAGTTCGAAGGCCATTGCATTCGCCATCGAGCTGCTTCACCGAAAGAAGGAAGCAAAACAGCCCTTTGGTTACTTCTCTGCCAAATATCGTGTCACCCAAGACCCCGATATCGACCAAGATATTCAAGTACTTGATGTGGAAGGAGAAGGGCGCATCGTCGGCATGGCGGAAGACCTTCTGACCACAGACCTCATGGTTCTGGAAGGCGACACCCGCGTTTTTGTCGATGGATGCCGTTCAGTTGCATTGGAAAGTGATGGCCACGAAACCTGGTGGGGATGGGCATGGTATCGGGGCCCTCTTGACCAGCCATATCAGTTGCCAACCCAGGGATACACCCTCAAGACCAAGGTGGACGATCAGTTCCAATTGTCTTTCTACCGCAACATGATCACGGACTTCATCCCATTTCAAAATGGAATTAGGATAGGGTTTCAACATGGTCCAGTGAACTCCACCAAGGCTGAATACCGCACAGTTGTCTTTTTCTATCACCGCAAGCAAGCCCGTTTGGAGCTCACAGATTCGATCAACATTGGCCAAGAATCTGAGGAAAAAGCCCACAACTACAAAGCCATTGCCAAGCAAGAAATGACAACCCGCCAGGGAGTTTTCGAGGGGCAAGAGAACCGTGTCCTTAAGAATCGCGGCTACTCATCTCTGGAGGAAAGCAGTTTCACAGTGAACATCTCACCAACAAACGCCGGTGTTCGACTCGTCAGGCTTTCTGATCCCACCCGTTTGGAACAACCCCAAGCGGCGAAGATTTACGTAGACGACAAATGGGCCGGGACTTGGTTTCAACCGCACTACAACCCATCCAAGACCATTTTCTTCAACAACAAACTCCAGCCACAGAAAGAGCGTTGGTTAGAAGATCAGTTCAGCATCCCTCCAGCCC
>WFTN01000503.1 GCA_015485455.1 Planctomycetota bacterium
CCTATCAGATGATCACATATCGGTCGGCCAAGGGTGATGGCTACCCTCACTTCGAAAGCTTTATGAAGGTGAACTGGGGGCTTGTTGTCTATGACGAAGTCCATTTGCTCCCAGCTCCCGTTTTTCGCATGACCGCTGATTTGCAAGCCCGTCGTCGATTGGGATTGACTGCAACTTTGGTGCGAGAAGACGGTAAGGAAGATGAGGTTTTCTCTCTCATTGGACCTAAACGCTATGACATGCCTTGGCGTCGCTTAGAAGGGCAAGGTTTTATTGCTGAAGCCCGATGCGTCGAAATGCGCGTGCCCTTCGGCAAAGAAGATGCCATGCACTATGAGCATGCCGGTCTCAGAGATCGTTATCGCTTGGCATCCGAAAACCCCCTCAAACTCAAAGCCCTCGATGCTTTGCTTAAACGCCACAAGGATGATCGCGTTCTTATCATTGGCATGTACCTCAAACAGTTGGCGCAGATTCGGGCGCTGACTGGAATCGAAATAATCACCAGCAAGACGTCTCAGAGCGACCGCGAAGTCCTCTACTCAGATTTTCGTGATGGTCGTATCAACCAGCTCATCGTGTCGAAGGTTGCCAACTTTGCGGTTGATTTGCCCGATGCAAATATTGCTATTCAGGTCTCTGGAACATTCGGTTCGAGACAAGAAGAAGCCCAGCGGTTGGGGCGAGTCTTGCGCCCCAAGAGCCACGAAAAAGAGACGGTCTTTTACACACTTGTTACTGACGACACCCGAGAAATGGTATTCGCCGCTAACCGTCAGATGTTCCTGACGGAGCAAGGCTATCACTACGAAGTGAAACAAGCGAAAGGCGAGTTTCCTCGGTTGGATTGGAGCAACTGTGAGTTGGCGAAGGCCAGCATCCTCGACAAATTGGAGAAACCAGAGGCGTGAAACTAGACGAAGCACTAGCCCAAATTGAAGGGCGCCAACTCGATTCAGCACTCGGATTCTGGAATCTTGATCGTCATGCGTGGCCTATTGGCGAAAGCGATCGCAGGCGCATGTTGCGGGAGGCCTTGACGTGCCGCAAGACGATGGAAACCAGATTGTCTCAATTGCCTTCGCGACTGAGAGACCTCTTGGTCTACGTGGTTCGTACCGGTCAGTGGCTGGAAGCATTTGATCTACGTGGTTTTGATCAGAACGAGTTGCCAGTCAATGATTTTGAACTGTTGCCTGTTGGCACAGCTTTGGCAGAACGGGCCTTCTTTGTCCCCAAGCGAATACGCGGCAAGTCGGGACGGGGCACCTCCTTTTGTATTCCCGAAGAAATCGGCAAGTTGCTGGAAGATGTGTTCAATAAGAGCAAGAGACCTGTGGAGGCCTCTCTCAATCTGCAGTCCCATATTCGATTCTTGGATCGCGGAGAACTCTTGGAACGTCTGACCAATCTTGGCCTGGATGATTTGCTTGAACTTGACCACAAGGAACTTCGCAATCGTCTCTGCGTGCGTTCCGCCATCGAAGATCGAGTGAGCCGCATCGAGAACGAATCGCTTCGTGCTCTGTTTTCTAATTTTAGCGAGCACGGTGGTATTCTTGATCCTGGAGCCCTACGCCGTTTGGGTATCGATGTGGAAGAAGAGGGAATCGTTGCTTGGGGACAGGAACTCGAAAGAAACCTGTTGGGAAGTTTCGAGTCCAGTGAGCTTGCCAATCATGGCTTGGCCTGCCGGGAAGGCTGGCTTGTTATTTTTGGTGAAATTTCGGCCGTACTCATGGGCATGGGGGAGGTTGATCAAGATGATGCTTCTGGTGATCTCCAGCGGGGTGGTGACTCCATCGGAGACTTGCGTGCTTTGGCATCGGAAATTGGGCGCAGCACGTTTCGGGTAAAGAAAGATGGTGAATACTACAAGGCAGCCGTCAAACGTTTAGCGAAAGATTCCCTCTCACCCGGAAAGCGTCTCCTCGGGGCTGAGGCCGACTTACTTTGGTACCTGACCTATTTCAAGTACCGGGAGTTCTGCTCGCCGGGTTTGGATTCCTGTTTGAAAATGTCTCC
>WFTN01000504.1 GCA_015485455.1 Planctomycetota bacterium
GACGGCAGTCGTATCTACCATGTCTCTGGCAATACCGGTCAGGGGTTTGTTCGGGTGACGCCTTTCGGGAGATTTCGTGTCTTAGCGTGGACGAGTCAAGCTTCTGGGTTTTGCGATCGAGTTGCTATTTCAGATCATGATCCCTACTTGGCGGCTGTGAGTCATACACCTCTTCCCGAGTATGGTGGTGCCAATTTGGTCTGCATCCGGACGGACGGTTCCCAAATTCTCAATACCAACAAACGAGCAATGGGCGTCTTGACCCCCATGGGGAACGATGTCAAGAGCAAGAGCCTTGCATTTCTAAACGGAGCACTCTTTGCCAATGATGGTGATGGGCTCCATCGCCTCGACCTCACCACGATGGTGATGTCTCCGGTACCATTTCCGACTTCAAATGGAATGATTCCTGTCTATTATGACCATACCTGTGCTGTGGCAGCCAATGGGGACAGTCTAGCCATAGGTGCTGGTCAAACTCCCACCTCTCACGACATCTACACAGTGGATGCCTCAGGAAATGCTGTTAACCAAACCCAGTGGGCTGCGCCGTACTTAGCCGCTCAAAATCATGATAGTCAAGGTATGTTGATGGCTCTTTCACCCAATGGTGAGCGATTGGCTTACGTCTTGGATTATTTTTATCCCTTTGCGTACACCATGGATGTGCTTCAGTACGGGGCCATCGAATTGTTCACCGGGGCCGATTACTTTCCATGTTTTATCGACACCATTGTGGGCCTCGGATTCGCCACGAAAGAAACGGTCGTCTTCAGTGCGGGAAGCTCCTACAGTAAATTGGATGCTTATAGTCTCAAACGCAGTTTTGCTCAGGCCCCAGTCAATGGTGCTCCTCTTGTTGTTCCCCCAGGGACGATGCGAAACCTGACCCAGACATCCTCGACGCCTCTGGGCCCCTTTCTCATCGACTCGAATCTTGAGCTGAAACGTCGATTCACGGCTGGTCCCAATACCTTCCTCACTCATGAAAACAGCAATGGCGATGTTGATTTGCAGGCTGTGAACGAGGATGGCGTGAGCCTGGGAATCATCTCCGAAGGGGTTGAGGCTGTCGTTCCTCTTGATGGTATGGTTGTCATTGTCGATGAGAACGCCAACGATCATTTGAGGATTCAAGGCTGGAGTACGCGGGGCAGCGCTTATGTCGCTTGTTCCTTTCTTGGGGAAGACGACGAGGAACTTATTGCCAAGGCGACTTCTTCCGACGGCAAGAATGTTTGCTTCTTGATTGAGCTTAATGGTGTGCAACGCTTCGTGACTGTGGACGGCGACGCTCAGATCCGAGTTCATGGTCTACCCACTGGATGGACCGGAGACGGTGTGATGTTTAGCCGAAGCGGATGTTTGTTGTTGACGGGTAAACGATCGAATCAGACAGAAGTTCTGACTTTCGATTGTGGCCCCGAAGCACGATGGGTTGGAAGTGCTATTATTCCGGCACCGCTGATCTTGATCCCTTAGATCGTCTGCGTGAGTCGCTCCATGTAATTTGTTTGGGCTGGTGGGGACTCCCGATCTGTGAACGAAAGTTCGGCACAATTAACGAATCTTAGTTTCATGCGCCATGGCCGCTATCAGATCTTGCGTTCGCTAGGAGCCGGTGGACAAGGATTCGTCTTGTTGGCGAAGGACCGGGTAACGCGGGAGCAAGTGGTTCTCAAGCATGCCATCTCAGACGATGCTGGCATTCATGATGAATTTCAGCTCCTATCCCGAATCGGGCATCCCCACGTTGTCCACGTTCACGAGATCTATCGCGAGGTCGCGGTCGATGGGGTCGTCCTCGTAGAGGATTTCTTGCCCGGAGCCTCTCTTGCCAATTTGGCAGACAAGCTTTCAGACGATGACCTTCTGACTATTGCCTTTCAAATGATGGCGGCCATTTCACACTTGCATGCTGTTGGTCTACGCCACGGTGACATTAAGCCAGCCAACATCATGGTTCAACAAGGGAGCGGAGGACTGCAGGCCACCTTGATCGATTTTGGGTATGCCACGGTGTTGGGTGCTCAGCTCGTGGGTGGGACGCCAGAATTCTTCGCTCCAGAGATTCATCGGGGAGAGCAGCCAACCGCCGCCTGTGATTGGTTTGCCCTTGGCTACAGCCTTGAACTTGTTCGGAGTCTGAAGCCGAAGGAGATATCATCGAAGTCCCACCCTGTTCAGAAGGTGATTGCGACTCTTCTGCTGGAAGACGCACAATCTCGCAATGAAGCGACGGCCTGGATCCTTGAGGTCTTGGAAGATTCATCTTTCGGTCTCCCGGTGCCAACGAGATTTCCTTTGGTTGAAGTAGGCTCGACTTGGCCTGACTTGGTCGCCCGAACGGAAGGGGCACTTGCAAGTCCTGATTTGTCGGTGATTTCCTTGGGCGGTCTTCCAGGAAGTGGGCGTTCTGATCTCCTCTCTCGCTTGACCAGAAGCCACATGTCCCAAGGAATCACTGCTGTTTTCCGCACGGACTGGTTCGACCTCGCATGGGTATGGCAAGAAATCGCTACATCCGTGGGGATTGATTTTGATCAAGCCAAAGGGATGTTTGAATCTGCCGTCGGGGTTGATGACATGGGAGGTCGGGGCGATCCGGTTTCTGCATTTTTGGATCTCATCCATGGTTTGGAGCAACCGGTTCTTGTGGCATTGGGCGAAGCAGCTGCAGCATGCGATCATGGCCGTGAACTCTTGCGGCGTTGTCAACTCCTTGCTGACTTGAAGACACCATCCAACTTGGTGATTGCACGGGCCCAGCCCGGGACACATGCTGGTTTGAGCACCACGCCGTGGACCGTTGGGGACGTTTGCACGTTGCTTTCTCTTCTTTTTCCTTGCGAGTGGAAGAATGAAAGACAGAAGGGGGAGCTTGTCGCGGAACAGATTGCATCACTATCTCACGGGAGCTACGAAATTGTCAAACGTCTCATCGTGAGCTCGACTCAGGAACGAAAACTCCGCCGTATTGCAGGAGGGCTCCAGGTTGACAAAGACTTGTCCTCCGTCTTGGAGGAGAATCCCGAACTCGATGGCCGCGCTGCTCTGAGGGACGTCGACTTGGATGTGGTTGAAGCTCTTCAGCAAAACAGAGGTTTCCTTGATCGAGAAATGCTGGGACATGTTCTTTCGGTGCCAACCTCAGAATTGGACGATTCTCTCAAGCGCTTGGCTCACGCAGGGTATGTGTGTGACCCGGGTGGCAATCTTTCGCCGATTCGCCTTCTTGACACGGACCAGCTTCAACATGGCCCTTTGACATGGAAAGATGCAGGACCCAGTTCAGAGGAAGATTTTGCAAAGTTCTTTTGCAAGCTGAAAAAGAGAGTCTCGGTTTGGAGGAACTCACCTTTTCCATTGTCAGTATTGGCTCTTCTTTATCCCTGGGCAGAAAAGTTGGAGTGGAAAGAAGGCCGAGGTTATTGGCGAATGGAATGTGCGTTGGCGCTTCTCAGGGTCGACGATCAGATGGCAGCGATTGCCAGGATGGAGGCGATGTCTCAAGAGGACATTGCTGAGGTTGGTCGTGTGCGTTGGGTTCTTACTTTGACTCGCGCTCTTACGGCAGCAGGTTTTCTGGATCGGGCAACAAAGCTCCTTCGAGAGAACATTCCCTTCATCCAAGGGGCGGACGAACTTCATCAGGTTTTCGCTGAGCTTGTATACTTGCGCCTTCTCTCTGCAGATTTGCCTGGGGCAAAAGAAGCGGTCAAACGAATCTGCGATGACCAAATTTTTCCCGAAACTTGGGCACGCTGTCTCACCATGAAAGGGTTGGTCGAGCGGGCTTCAGGAGACTTGGATCGGGCCAGGACTGATTTCGACCAAGCGATCGTATTGCTGGAGGAGATCGGAGATCTGTCGCGAAAGGGGGCTGTCATGGCAAATCGAGCCCTCTGTGATCTTGA
>WFTN01000505.1 GCA_015485455.1 Planctomycetota bacterium
GGGTTGGGGACGCGGTTTTCGTTATTCATGGATTCAAAGGGTGCCATGTGGGGGCTTTGGAGCCCTAATTGGGGTTTCGGTTCTGAATTTTGAGTCGGGGCAGCGGTTGGTAGAAAAGCCAACCATTTTGATCCCAGGAGAAGGGGCCCCCCTTTGAGTACGGTGCCGCAGGCAAAGGCCACAGAAAGACAGCTTCAGGGATGGAAACTGTTGCATGATCGTGGTTAATGTCCGTTGCCCCGAGGGAATCGACCGGTTTGGTCAAGGAGGAGTGGTGTTGTTGCGAATTTGGATAGTCACCATTTTGGTGCTGGCCACAGCTATGACTGTGCAAGGCCAAGATGAAAAAACACCGCAGCACGAGGGCAGGATTGTCCTCGATATGGAGTTCATCGGCGCAGAGCTTGCCAATAAGCAATCTGTTTTCGCCCAGATGAAGACCAAGGTTGGCCAACCACTTCGCCGGATGGACCTCAACGAAGATTTGAAGACCATGGTGCAGAAGCTCAAACTATTCAGCACCATCTCTGAACGCATCTTGAGCCGGAAGAATGGCGTCAAGATTCAGTTTTTCGTTTCCGAGAATCCGCGCATCGGCAGTTTGTTCTTCCTTGGCAACTTGGAGATCAATCGCGAAGAGTTAGAGACAATCGTTGACTCCCGTGATGGTGGTCTCGCAGATGATCTGACTTTGAAATTGGATGAGCAGCGCATCAAGGAGAAGTACCTCAAGGACGGCTTTCACTTTGTTGAGGTGCACTATGAGAAAGTCGTTGAGAAGTTTACCACCGTTATCTTCCGAATTGTTGAAGGTCCTAAGACTTCTATCGACACAGTGAACTTTGTTGGCAACACCACCTTTGAAAAGAGTGATCTCTTGGAGGCCATGCCAACAACGGATGAAGCCGGCTTTCTCTCTTCACAGCCCTACGTCGAAAAAGAGGTTCAATCGGACATCGTTGCTTTGGAGAGTTTCTATGCCGGGCATGGATTCTTAGATGCGGAAATCACCATCGTTGATCGTACCTTTAGTTTGGACAAGGAAGATGTCACGCTCACCATCCGCATTGAAGAACATGAACCCTATATCATTCGCAGCATCACCCTGGAGGGGATGACTCGCATTGATGAAGCTGAATTCCGCAAAGAGATGAAGAGCAAAGTGGGGGGGCGTTACGAGCAAGCGTTTGATCTGGCGAAGGACCGCAACCTCATTGTTAGCCGCTACCACGATCAAGCATTCATCAATGTGCGGGTCCTCGATCGGTCAAAAATTCCTTTTGAAGGCCATGAAGTTGATGTTGTTATTGTGGTCGATGAGAAGCAGAGGGTTCGTGTGGGGGATGTTCGCATCAAGCACAACGTCGAGACCCAAGATCGCGTCATTCGCCGTCTCTTGGACGATCTGGTCCCCGGGGCTCCATTCAACCTGAATACATTTAATCGGGCACAAAACCGCATCATTAATTTGCGCTATTTCGATCCTGCCAGTGTCAGTCTCATTAAGACTGATATTACCGTTGCTGATTTTGATGATTACCAGAACGTCTTCATTACTGTCCAAGATACGGAGAAGGAAAATATCAAGGACATCGAAATTCAGCTAGAAGAAGTTGATACCGGTTCGATTCGTTTTGCTGTGGGCATCAATTCCAATGCTGGTTTGGTGGGAGCCATTGTTTACCGCAAAGAGAATTTTGACCCCCTCGATTTTCCAGAGAGCTTCGGCGATATTTTTGATGCCTTCACCGGTGGCGGCCAGACCCTCGAGCTAGGTTTCTATCCCGGCATCAATATCTTCCAGATGCAGGCCACTTACACCCATCCTTTCATTTTTGACAGCGAGTATGACTTCAACGCCAGTATCTTCAGAAGGCTACGTCGCTTTCGCAACTGGGATGAAACGCGCACCGGACTTAACTTCGCTGTGGGCCGTCGATTCGGCTTTCATATCTCTGCGGCCCTGCGCTATCGCTTCGAATACGTTGATCTGGACAATCTCGACAATGATGCCCCACAGATCGCCTTTGACTTTGAAGGCGAAAGGCTTATTTCGAGTTTGACAGGAAGTGTTCGTATTGCGGACCTCAATAATTACCGGCACCCCTCAGATGGTTATCGTATCGACGTGAGCCACGAATTCGCTGGTCTGGGTGGTGAGGTTAATTTCAATAAGTTCACCTTTAACGGCGAATACTATCAGTCGCTTCATACGGACGCGGATGACCGCAAGCACATTCTTTACTTCAATGGTCGCGCTTCCTACGTCAAGGAATGGGGCGGGACCAACAATGTTCCTGTCTATGAACGTTTCTTTGCCGGTGGACAAGGTTCTGTTCGTGGCTTCCAATTTCGTGGCTTGGGGCCTACAGAGAACGGTAACCCCGTTGGCGGCAAGGTTTTGCTAACTGGATCGCTGAACTACTTGTTCCCCCTCTACGAGAAGGTTCTTGGGGGTGTCGTTTTCATCGACACAGGAACCTTGTCGCCTGAGTTGGACTCAGATCAACTTTACGATTTTCGCGTTGCGGTGGGCTTTGGTATCAGGTTGAAGATTGACTTCTTAGGGCCTGTGCCATTCGCCATCGATTTTGGTTTTCCTTTGGTCAAAGAAGCTAACGACCGCACACAGCTCATTAGCTTTAGCCTTGACCGGAAGTTCTAATTGCGTTTCTTAAATAGGGAGGAGAATCCCATGTCTAAGACTACTTTCTCGGTCACTCTGGTGATCATCGCTGCTTTGTCCTTACTTCTGGGTCTTGAATTGAGTGGTGGTTCGAGCCTGGTTTCCGCAGATCGCGGTGCTTCTGTTCGAGCTCCCAAGACAGCCGTTGTCGACATCCAGGCTATCACCAACGACTATCTGCGTAACTCAGGAGATCTTGACAACCTCCGTGAGACTCAGGGGCAAGAGCGCAACCTGTTGGCTATTTTGCGCAATGAAATTGAAGCCCAGAAAACCAATCTGGACATCTATCCACCTGAGAGTCAGAACTACCTGAAGGCTCAAACGACCATCGCGATCAAGACCGCTGAGTTTAAGGTTCGTCGGGAAGCCGCAGAACTCAAGAGCAACCGCCAAAAGGCAAAACTGACCGCGGAGATCTACCAAAAGGCAGTTCATGTGATCACGGAATATGCTCAAGAGAAGAACATTGACATGGTCTTCTTAAAGCAGGGTGGCGATCTCAAACGTCTATCCATGGAAGAAGTTTCTTCCAATATCTTGGTTCGTGCCGTGATTTACAGTCACCCTGACTTGGACATCACTGCGGAAATCGAAAGACGCATGAAATAGGTTTGAACTTTGCGTTGCCAAGGAACGATTTCTGAGCCCGTGACCATCGATGGTGTCGGGCTTCATGGTGGAGAACCTGTTTCTCTATTGGTGGAGCCCGCCCCCGTTGACACGGGCATTGTGTTTGTTCGTTCTGATTTGACGGAGCCTGTGGCGATTTCAGCTCACCATAAGTCGGTGGTGTTGAGGAGTCGGCAAACAGTTCTGAAATCTGGTCCCACAGAAATTCATACTGTTGAACATTTCTTGGCGGCTGCCCAGGCTCTCAGGATCGACAATCTGCGGGTGACAATGAACGCCTCGGAGCTTCCTGCCGCTGGGGGCTGCTCCCAGGAGTTCTTCACTTCGCTCCAGCACGCCAAGATCGTCGACCAAAAAACACCTCGCAAGACTTTCGTTCTTGATGAAACCATCGTGATTGAAGATGGGGATGCCCACATTGTGGCCTTGCCTCACAAGGGCGGGCTTAAGATTAGCTACTCCCTGGATTATCCCAGCGATTCGGCGATCTCGAGCCAAATCGCGAGCTATGATTCCCAAGTTGACGACTTTGCTCAGGACTTGGCTCCTGCAAGGACCTTTTGCTTAGAGCAAGAAGCGAAGCAGCTCCAAGAGGCTGGTTTCGGCAAAGGTGCTGACTTTGACAATACCTTGGTGGTGGGAGACCAAGGGGTGATCGAGAACACATTGCGATTCGACAATGAATTTGCTCGGCACAAGCTTCTGGATCTTCTGGGTGACTTGGCACTTTTGGGAATGGATTTGGAGGCCAAGATCATCGCCTCGAAGTCAGGGCATGCCACCAATGCTAAGCTTGTAAGAAAGCTGGCAGCCAGGATTGACGAGCTGGAGAATAAGGGCTTGGTCCAACGGGAAACTGGTCTGGACATCAAGGAAATCTTGAAGATCATCCCTCATCGCTACCCTTTCTTATTTCTTGATCGTGTCGTTTCTATCGATGGCTTTCAAAAAGCCGTGGCCATTAAGAATGTGACTTTCAATGAGCCCCAATTTCAGGGTCATTGGCCTGATCAGCCTATTTTTCCCGGTGTGCTCCAGGTGGAAGCCTTGGCTCAACTAGCTGGGGTCTTGTTCTTGAGACGTATGGAGAACACGGGAAAGGTCGCCGTCCTCCTCTCTATCGATAGAATTAAGTTTCGAAAACCGGTGGTTCCCGGGGATCAACTGCGCTTGGAGTGTGAAACCCTCAACATCCGCAAGAAGTCTGGCAAGGTTGTTGGGCGGGGGACAGTTGGGGGCGAAACGACGGTTGAGGCCGTTTTGAAATTTATGTTGATGGATGAGTGAGGAAATAACTCGTCGAAAAGTGAATTGCCGAGTATGATCAGCAAACCCGGACGGGAAACCCGGGGTGTAATATGGAGATGACCCTCGGGCCTGAAGGCCGGTTTTCTCATTCGTCGTCACGACCTTCGTTTGGGTCAAACAGTGGCGGTAGCCGTGTTGGCGCAGAATAAGATGACCGTGGTTCGTGGTGAGTTGAGTATGACCGAAACCACAATGATTCATCCGACAGCGACGATCCACCCAACAAGTGTCTTGGGGCGGAATGTGCAAGTCGGACCCTACTGCGTCCTTGGGCCAGGCAGCGAGATCGGTGATGGCACCCACTTGAAGAATCATGTCACCATCGGCATGAACACCAAGATGGGGCGCAACAACACCGTTTATCCCTACGCCTCGATTGGCAGCGATCCTCAAGACTTGAGCTGGCATGGGGAAGATACCCATTTGGTGGTCGGCGACCGCAACGTCTTCCGCGAGAGCGTCACGGTCAACCGGGGAACACACAAAGGGGATGGCTTTACCCGCGTTGGTAACGGCAATCTCATTATGGCCTGCGCACACATCGCCCACGATTGTCTCTTAGGCGACAACATCGTGATGGCCAACAACTCGCTCTTAGCAGGGCATGTCATTATTGAAGATCGCGCGATCTTGAATGGCGCTGCGGCTGTTCACCAGTTCACCACCATCGGCAAACTTTCTTATGTGGGTGGCTTGACGCGGATTGTCCAAGACGTCCCGCCGTACATGATTGTCGAAGGCAACCCGAGTAAGGTGCGCAAAGTCAATATTGTTGGTTTGCAGCGCAACGGCATTGGACAAGAGCGCATCACGGCACTCAAGAAAGTTTATCGCGATCTATTTCGATCTCGAAAACCTCGGGCCGAGGTGGTGGCTGAGTTCGAGCAATTGGAAGACTTGACTCCGGAAGTGCAAGAACTTATCGACTTTCTGCGTCGTGTTGATCGAGGTCGCCATGGCCGTGGACGCAATGTCTGATTCCCTTCGTTTTGCGGTGATCGGTGCTGGTCATTTGGGGTCCATTCACGCCCGCATTCTCCACGAGAATCCTCGGGTTCAATTGAAGGCCATCTGCGACATCGATTTGGCAAGGAGCCAGGAGGTTGCTTCACTCTATGGGGCCTTGGCTTGTCATGACTTGGATGGCTTACCTGATATTGATGGCGCCATTATCGCAACCCCGACGAGCCATCATTGCGCTGTGGCATCAAAACTGATTTCGATGGGGATTCATGTTCTCATTGAAAAGCCCATTGCGAGCACAGTGGGAGAAGCCAAGACTCTTTGCGAGCTGGCGCGATCTCATGATGTACGCCTGATGGTGGGGCATAGCGAACGTTTTAATCCCGTCATTTTGGCCTTGAAGTCCTATGATCTTGAGCCGCGGTTTATCGACTCTCAACGGGTGAGCCCTTTCAGCTTTCGTAGTGCTGATATTGGTGTTGTCCTCGACATGATGATTCATGACATCGACATTATTCTGCATCTCACTGGGAGTCCGGTGAAAGCGGTACACGCTGTGGGTGTGCCGGTCATTGGTGTCAACGAAGACTTGGCTAACGCCCGATTGGTCTTTGAGAACGGGGCTATTGCCAATGCGACGGCCAGTCGAGTTGCGTTGAAAACGGAACGACTCATTCGCATGTTCTCTCGTGAGATGTATGTCACCCTAGATTTCTCCAAGAAGGTGGGGCGCATCATTCGCCGGGGCAAGGCTCTCGAAGAAGGTGGCCTCGACCTCACCTCCCCAGAACTGGCGCGCATCACCAATCCCCTCGAATTTATGCAGAAAGACTTAGTGCGTATTGAGCAACTTGTCATCAAAGATGTAGAGCCCCTCGCTGCTGAGGATGAAGCCTTCATCGACTCCATTGTTACGGGTTCGGATCCGGTTGTCACAGGTGAAGATGGCTTGCGGGCTTTGGAAACAGCTCGGCTCATTATTGATTCTGCTTCTCAATCTTTGGCTGACGCTGACCTCTAAGAAGGCCGTTCGACCGTCAGGAAATCATCTCCCAATTATTCTGTGACCGTGGGCGGTTGAGATTGGGCACTTAAGAAAGACAGAATCTTGGC
This sequence comes from Planctomycetota bacterium, assembly GCA_015485455.1. Lineage (GTDB taxonomy): Bacteria > Planctomycetota > DRQF01 > S139-23. Next base: position 6,704 of record WFTN01000505.1, read on the forward strand.
GGCCGTGCGCTGATAAGAGCCTGGGGCGTCTAACTTTCTTACCACACGCTTCAATTCCGCGATCGCTTTCTCATGTGCTTTTGAATCTGAAGCCAGGATCGACAAATCAGCCGCCAAGTTCTTGGCCATGTTGCGGGTGCCGATGTGTTCTGGGACGCAGGCTTTTTCGGCAATCAAGTTGACTAAGCCGATGAAAGGTACTTTCACCACCAGACGGCCAAGAGCCAAAAGAATAGGGGAGACTTTGTAGGCTAAGACCATCGGCGTGAGGTGGCCTGCCAGCTCCAAGGTTGTTGTCCCGGAAGTGGTGAGGGCAACATCAGAGACCTCCATGACTTCGAAAGCTGCTTGGGTGACGACCGTAACGGGGAGGCCATCCATCTCGGGGCGAGACTGAATCCAATCTGCCAAGGGCTGATTGGCCGCGGCGACTATGAATCTGGCCTGGCCCAAACCGTGGTTGTTCTTGAGCTTATGGGCTGCGTTTAAGAATTCGGGGGTCAAAGCCTTCACCACATGGGGACGGCTTCCAGGAAAAAGCCCAATCATGGGAGAGCCGGGCAACTGTTTGAGTGTGGCCACGGTTTTTGGGTCTGCTTCATTCGTGGCCAATCGGTCAGCCAAAGGGTGCCCAGCATAGTAAACATGAACGTTGTGTTTGCGGTAGAACGTCTCTTCAAAGGGCAAAATGACGATCATGAGATCGACGACGGCGCGGATTTTTTTGACTCGTTTTTGGTTCCAGGCCCAAACCTGGGGGCTGATGTAGTAAATCACCGGAATGCCCATTTTCTTGGCGCGGGCTGCCAAGCGCAGGTTAAATCCTGGATAGTCGATGAGAAGCAAGGCATCAGGGCGATTCGTCTCCATGTCTTGAAGGGCTTTCGCAAACCAACCACGAATGCGGGGCAGGGCTTTGATGACAGGAAAAAGTCCCATGATGGCATCACTGGCCAAGTCCTCTAAGAGATGGAAGCCTTCAGCCCGCATCAATGGTCCACCGAAACCGCGGACTTCTATGCTGGGGGCCATGGATCGGAGTTCTCGGATGACGTGTGATCCATGCATATCCCCGGAGGGCTCACCGGCCACGACAAAGATTCTCTTGGTTTCAGTCAATGGGAACTCCCCCAATGTTGGCGACCTGCCTTGATCGCTAAATCGCAGCTTTCTTCTGCCATGCTGGCCAAAGGAGAGTCCGGATGCAACTCAGAATGAGGCGGCGTTTCATTTTGATTTGCCCGGATAATTTGAGATCTCCAAAGTGCCTCACATCACCACTTGGGTTAAGGAAAGCGCCTGTTAGAATACGCGGCTACCCCTGATCCCGGATGGGGCAGCGTTATTATAAACCCTTGATAAATAAAGACTTAAGGAGTGATCGCTGGGGCGAGATCGGGGCGCCACTGAAAGCACTTCTGCCTTGGGAGAGAGACTATGTTCGGAGTTCCTATTAAGACCCTTCTTGAAGCCGGTGTTCATTTTGGCCATCGCGCCAGCCGCTGGAACCCAAGAATGGCGCCATACATCTTTGGCAAGCGCAACCTGATCCACATTATTGACTTAAAAGAGACTCTCCGTGGCTTGATTAAAGCCTGTTCATTTCTCCAAGGATTGGCTTCCGAAGGGCAAAGCGTTCTTTTCGTCGGCACCAAACGTCAAGCACAAAGTTTGGTGGAAGCCGAGGCTGGCAAGACCGGCATGCCTTTCGTCGCCGAACGCTGGTTGGGCGGTATCCTAACCAACTTCACCACGATTCGCTCTCGCTTGCGTCGTCTTGAGCAACTGGAAGCTATGGAAAGCGATGGCACCTTCGACACTTTGAAGAAGAAGGAAATCTCCCGCATCTTGCGGGAGAAGAACAAGATCTTTCGCAACTTGAACGGCATCCGGAACATGAATGGTCTTCCCGGTGCTTTGATTGTTGTTGACCCACGCAAAGAAAGAACTGCTGTTGCCGAAGCCAAGAAGATGGGGATCCCTGTGATTGCCATTTTGGATACGGATTGCGATCCGACTTCTGTTGATATCGCAGTTCCTGGTAACGACGATGCTCTGCGTAGTTTGCAAGTTCTCTTGGCCAAGATGACCGAGTCTATTGAGAATGGTCGTCAAGCTCATGCTCAGCTCATTGCCCAAGAACAAAAGCGCAAAGCTGAAGTAGCCGAGAAAAAAGAGCAAGCCAAGAAGACCAAGTTGGCCAATCAAAAGAAGAAGGCTGCTGAGCAAGCTGAGCTCGAC
>WFTN01000506.1 GCA_015485455.1 Planctomycetota bacterium
CAATCGAAGCAATTGACACGGCGCATGGTGTAGAGAAAGAAGACGGCGAGGTCCCAAAGGGGCACGAATTGAAATCGACGAGGCTTCGAAGCCGTGTCATAGATGCCACCACGATGCCCGCACCCAGAGCAAACGGGACGGCTGTTGACTCGTGGGGAGATCGGAATCACGATCGACTCGGTGTCGTCTTCGAGTTTAGGCTGGCCGTAAACAAATGACCCGTGTCTTTCGACACGGCTAAGGATAGTCTTGAGTAGCATCCTGGCTCCGTCGGTAATTGATATGTTTGTGGTTATTCACATCATTACAAACGGTGGGCAGGATGCACCTTTCATTTCTTGGCCTGCCTACGTTCTCCAGAAACAACGCAGCTCGGCTTCTAAGACAGATTCGCAATGCCCGGGAACCATGGACGGACTTGGCAACGCAGCGAAAGCATTGAAGACCAAAGCATCGCTTGGGAGTGGACAAGAAAGAGAAGCCGACAATTGAGGGTCAGAGAGTCGCCAGGACTTAGGCGGCACAAGGCCAAACCACAAGTGCTCGGAGGAATGGGCGAGGCACTGATGATTCAAAGGATGGTCGAATCAGGAATCTGGACCCACAGATTCTTCCGAGGATCCTCTTTTATAAGACCAAGAATGGCGCCAGAGTCGGCGACCTCTTCATGAGCTTGATTCATATCGTTCGAGCTTTACGAAGAAGATCCGTTTGAATACCTCAACGCCCTTCAAAAGAACCATCCCATCAAGTGATGGCGAAACAACCAGAGGCATGGATGCCTTGGAACTTTCGAGAGGCCTTGGCGGTCGTGGAGGGCGACGAGGAATCCTTCGAGAGCGAAGTCAACAGCCTCCGATCCTAGATGCCTTACCTGCCAATATGAGATCAGTGCCCAAGCCCCCGGCATGAATGCCAGGGAGAGGGGCCTACTTACAGACCAAAAGCTCAGTTTGTGCATGCTTACCGGAAGGACGCAGATTTCTTACCGTCGACCTCTGAGTTTACGGGCCTTCACCTGGCTTTACCGATGCACACCACTCTGTCCATAGGAAGCAAGATTCCTTTTGTAAACTTTGAGTTTCGAGAATCAAAGGCCACTCGATCTGAAACCCAAGATGAAATCGTTCTCCTGCGAGTGTGCAGCGGTCAACCAAACTCGCATCCCTGAAGATCTAGTGGATCAAGAGCCGCAAACCATTGGAACTACGAATCGTAGGTGCCGACTCGAAGAACTGAAGATAGATGTGTGTGCCTGCCAAGAAGGGGTTCAGCAAGCTTACGTTGGGAGCATGAAATTCCCCAAGATTGTCGAAGCCGAAGGCACCCGTGGCTAAGAGATTGGTCGGATCATTCGCGATCAGCAATGGGATTCCGAAAGACAAAAGGAAATCGGTTGGCGCCAAGCTTGCTCCAAACAACCCGAAGCCGGCCGGGGTTGCTTCAGTGCAACTCAAAAGTCCTGTCAAGGCCGTGGGGTCAGCCCCGTCAGGGTGCCAAGTCAGAAAGAGGTTGGTCTCTCCAGTTTCCGACTGAAAACTGCTCACTGGTAGAGTCGGAGCAAGAAGGAGCTGGGTGATTGATACGGATAGTGGGATCGCTGGGTCGTTTAGGGCCCCAACAATAGCATCAGGAAAACCATCACCGTCAACATCTTTCCCTCCGTCCAATGCCCTACCGAAATGACGGTATGACGCCGGCTCTCCGCTTTGAGCGTAGATAACAGAGGCGTCATCTCCGGAATAGATCTGAACGCGCCCGGCTTGGTTATTCCATGCCACCTCGCTCACCATAAAATCAAAGAACCCGTCTCCATTGATGTCTCCGGCGCGGCTCACGTTTGCTCCGAATCCGTTCAAGAATGAGGGAAACGCCGAAGTTCCCGTGAGGGCATGAAGGACGGAACCATCTAACCCGGAAAGAACAGCGATGGCGCCTCCCTGGATCAGATTGCCAAAGGTGCCACTCTCGCCGCTTCCACCTACGATTTGGTCATCGATACCGTCATGATTCACATCCCCGATCCCGTCGAGACTAACTCCGAAATGAAGGTTCGAAACCGTACTCGGTACGGTGCGAATAAGACTGCCGTCAGATCCAGAGAAAATGGAAATAAGACCACTTTGGCTTGGCGAAGCAAGTGGTGCGCCAACGATAACGTCACTGACACCATCATTGTTGACGTCACCGGCCTCGGCAACAGCAGAGCCGAAACTATTGGATATCCCCGTGGGCCCTATGTTGAGGGTGTGAAGAAGTGTCCCCAGCTTTCCTGAGTAAACGTAGACAGCACCGGACGCAGGAACAGGACTGAAAAAAGGAAGAGTTGTTGCGGGAGCCCCAATAGCGAAGTCGTTGACGCCATCGCTGTCAAGATCGCCAAGAGCCGTCACTGCATGGCCAAAGAGGCTACTGCCTTCGAGCCCGCTGAGCGTGTAGAGGGGCAAGCCTGTGAGTCCAGAGTAAACCCGAGCCTCACCTGACGCCGGAAAGTTTCCGGTCTTGCCGCTTATGCCAATGAGGAAGTCATCGAAACCGTCATTGTTGATATCGCCAATGCCGCATGCCGACGCGCCGAAGCGGTCATTCAAGCTCACCCCATCCAACTGATGAATCAGGCTTCCGTCCGAACCGGAATAGGCAGAAACACGCCCCGCAAGACCAACATCAACTTGAAACAGCGCAACAAGAAAGTCCTCCACACCGTCTCCATTCAAATCTCCAGCAAAGGAGACTTTGTCTGGCCGCCCAATGACGGATTGATCAACAGTCAAAGGATTTTGAGCAATCAGCGATCCATTTCCAAAAAGAACAGCGACACATGCGGCCACGATGATTCGGTGAGACATTGGTTTGCTCCAGATTATGACATCAAAGAACGTTCGACTCCGTCGCGATTAGACACCAATTAGTGAGAATAGCCGATCAATATGGTGCTGTCCAGAAACCATTTGTGGATAGTTTCTTCTAGCGAACTTTCTCTCTCGGATTCCAAAGAACCCCTTTGGCTTAACCGGGCTGGCGTATCCCAATATCAAGGGAAGAGGAGCCTATACGACTCCGAGTTGAGGTGGGAGGCGATTTATCAAAGTACAAGACACGGGAGGGGGTCCTTATCCATGTGCTCAACTGAATTTGATGAAGCCAAACGCGGTGACCTATTGCACGGCAACTTGCAGGCCCATAGCTACGGGCCAAGATATTCAAACTTCCTTATGTTCATGAGAAAAATACCCATGCCAGCCATTCTGGTTTCCTCGGCAGGTTTGGGAACCATCACCATAGGCTTCGAGAGTCAGCGCCTTGGTTTGTGTCGTGTTTCTAACCTGTTGAGATACCATGACTTGGATTCTTTGGAGGAATTCGACGAAAGTGGCAAATTTGGCCGGGTGCAGTAAAGAAATACCTCGTCGTTTCCGATAGTGGGAATATGTCGCTCATTGAAAGAAAATCCAAGAAGAACAAAGTCGTGCCTGTCCAGGACTGTGGGCCTATTCTCATTGTTGAAGATGAGCCAGCCTTCGAGCGCATCTTGCGCAAGCGCCTGGAATCAAGTGGCTACCAAGTGATCTCAGCTTCTGACGGCGAGGAGGGCTTGGAGAAAGCTAAGCAGCATTCTCCCGATGTGATCTTGTCAGACTGGATGATGCCCAAAATGACCGGCCTTGAGCTGTGCGCGGCCATTCGGGCTTGTCCTGAGCTGGAGGGCGCCTACGTCATCATGCTGTCGAACAAGGCCGACTCGGACGAACGGGTCATGGGCATCAATCAAGGTGCCGATGACTACCTTATGAAGACCTGCGATGTAGGAGAGCTTCTTGCTCGTATTGGTGCTGGTGTTCGGATAAGGAAGCTGCAAAAAGAGCTCTTGTTGCGTAGTCAGATTGACGGCATGACCGAACTCTACAACCGGACATTCTTCTTTCATCGTATCGAAGAAGAGCTTCGGCGCGCTGGGCGCTATGAGCACAAAACTACGCTCTGCATGGTTGATCTCAATGATTTTAAGTTGATCAATGATGACTACGGCCACTTAGCTGGAGACGCTGCTATTTTGCGGGTCGCTGAAGTTCTAAGGCTGAACTGCCGTGAAACGGATATTGTGGCCCGCTACGGTGGTGACGAGTTTGCTATTCTTTTCACTGAGAGTGATGAGGAAACGGCGCGTTTAGTTATGCAACGTATTGAAGAACAACTGATGAGTGAATCCTTCGCATTCGAGGGACTGGATCTCTGCGTCAATTTGAGTTTTGGTTTAGCTGAGGCTAGCCCTGAAGCCATCCCCAGCCCCGATGAACTGGTGGCGGAAGCAGATGAGCGTCTCTATGAAATGAAGAAGCTCAAGAAATCGCGAGCATCGGCAAAGTCATAGCTTCTGGCTTCCCACTCTGTGACAGTCGTTCTCATGACGCCACAAACAATAGAAACAACTTTGGAAACAGGCCGCAACGTGAGTTGCGGCCTGCTCATGAAGGTTGTGATTCGATCAATCGATCTATTGAATAATGTATCCTGAGTTGCCGGGAGCGGTGCTGGTGAGGGCGGTGTTCTTCAAGAAGACAATGCCCCGACCTATAGGATGACTGGGGTTGTTACCGACGCCAGCTAAGTCGAGAGGATTTGAGGGAAGCACAGTACCTCCGGGTCCGTGATCAAAGAATTCGAAGGCTGATTTGCCGGGGCCACGGGCATGGAGAGTGCCCATGCGCGCTGACAAATCTTGCCCGAAACCTGCTACGTTTGGATCGACGCCGTAGCCAGGAGTAATACCAACACCGGTGTTGATGCTGGGAAAAGCGTTGTATCCATGGACATAGGTGGCGATGTCATCGTTCTCGGTGATTACGATCTCGCCTCCGTGGGGTCCAGTTGCATTGGCAAACTCTGCCAGGTTTGCGAAGACAAATTTGACCTTGGTCACACCGGAACTATCGCGAAACTGCTGAGCGTAGATTCTGGATGTGGGGGCGTAGGAAGGATTTTCCGGAGAGAGATCGGTGTAGAAACACATGATGCGTGGAAGGCCGGTTCTGATACCGTTCACAGTGGGGTTGGGGAAGGTGGTTGTGCCGGCGCCAAAGGAAATGTATCCGTTGGTGGACACAAATGCTTGGGTGTAGTTCACGCCATAGAAGTTGAAATTAAAACCGTTCTTGAAGTTAAACGTACCAAAGGCGTCTGGAGACGCTTGGGCGATGGGGAACTTCTTGTAGCCGTCTTCGAAGCTGCCCAAGATTGCCGCTGTCGAATTGACATTGAAGGGGGCCGCGGTTTGGTCGGTGAGGATCACTTGGGAAGCGATCTCGAATTGAGCATAGGCTGCCATGTTGGTGCAGGTTGGAATATTCGCTTGCTGAACGCAGGATGGCTGGATGGCAATTGTGTTGAAGGATCCGGTGGCGTCTGTCATGTTGCTGGCATTGGGATTGGTGAAACCGTCGAGGAGGGTTTGGTCCAAGTAGCCGTTGTTGCCTACGTCCTTGATGTCGAACTGGACGCCGAAGGTGTTGACTGCATTGATGTCGATGCTCGTTCCAAGGTTCCCAGACCTTCTGAAAACAAGCGCTACGGGGCCAACCACGGGGAAGGCTTGGATATTGAGTTGGAACAAGGCATCTGTAATTCCGTTGGCATTGATCGGAGTCGAAAGGCCAATAGAAGTGGACGCCGGTGCGTCAGCCATATATTGATTGAAAGCCCCGCTGGTAACACCTTGGCCATACAGGGTGGTGCCCAAGATCAGCGTCATAAAGACGATTGTTGGTTTTGACATTGATAGATTCCCTTTGCTGTCGGCTTCGATGGTCTCGGAGAGAGACCATGGCACTCGAACGCCGTTTTCTACGCACTCCGTTCCGCCTTCACTATGCGCTTCTTCACCATGGTTGCCAAAGAACTTTTGGATTAGTTTTTCAGGCGCAAGAATGTTCTGGGAATCGGCGATTCAGGAGCTGGGATAGGAATTGGGGGCTTCCTTCACGAATGGGGCAATTGGCTCTTACGATTCAGATCTGCCCGATGGTGAACTTCGTCCCTATGGCTGGAGGGAGCGAGTGTCGATGTTCTTCACTTCCTCACTGGTTCCCAATCTTGCTTTTGCTGTCAATGAACCGACAATGAGGTCAATGAAGCGCTGAGGCGATTGCTCGATCAACGCCTTCTCGATCGACTCAACTGAGTTCCCGAAGCGAGAGAAGATGTCGCGGCTTTGGAGGGCACTCTCATGGTCTTTGTGCAAGAGCAACAGAGCAATACGCTCGGAGGCCACCATGTCCTTCGCCACTTCAAGCAGCTCATAGAGGCCAGATCCGGGTATTCCCATGTCCAGAATCAAAAGGTCAATGGGGCGCTTGGAGTCGGTTAGACAGGTGATGGCGACTTCCGGATTTGTCGTCGATTCGATGGTGAATGGGGTGTCTCTCAATGCGTTTCTTAATCCCACGACAGTGGCCTCATCGCCATCAACAACCAAGATACGGGCCTTCATGGCGAAGGCTGCTTTGATGGGCAAAAGACTTAGACGGTCGTCGATGTCTGACTCAGAGATAGGCTTTTGAAGCATGCCACAAAGGATGGTGTCGTCGCATGCTTCTATGAGCACTTCAGGGGCGTGCCCTGTGGCAACACAAAATTCGACACTGAATTCTTTGATCGCTCCGATCGCCCGGCCTAGGTCGATTCCATTGCGCAGCCGTGGGTGATTGTTGTGGGGCAAGATGAATTCGCTCAGGACCCAGCGGGGTTGAAGCTGGTGTACGAGCTCCATGGCTTCCGCCGCAGTGCGGGCGGTGACGACCCTGGCCCCAATCGGAGATAGGGCCTTTTTGGCTGTGTCGACGAAGTTCTGGTCGAGCCCCACGACGATTGCTGTTTGACCAGGAAAGTCGACGACGATTTCTTCTTCTTCATCCGGTGCACAAATTGGAAGAGTGACACGGACAGTGGTTCCATGGCCGATGCCATCACTCTGGACGCGAATTGTGCCCCCCATCATGTTGAGAAGGTCTCTGGCTAAAGTGAGCCCAAGGCCGCTCCCTCCGAATCGTCTGGAGTCGCTGCCATCAGCTTGAACAAAGGCGTCGAAGATTCGCACTTGATCTTTAGCTTCCAAACCGATTCCTTCATCGGTGACACGGATCTCGGTAAAGCCTCGTTCCCTTTGGCAAGTGGCTGAAATTGTAATCGTGCCTTCGTCCGAGAACTTAATCGCATTCCCGACAATGATAGACATGATTTGCACCATGCGGATATAGTCGCCGTGGGCCTCAATTGGTGCGTCACATGGAATGAGTTTGATTTCGATGCCCTTCTTGCTCGCTTCCTTTTCGAGGCTTGATTTGGCTTCTCCCAAGAGCGGGTCGATCTCGAAATCTTCTGGGTCCATCCTGGTTTGCCCAGAGTCGATTTTGGCCAAGTCAAGGACATCATTGATGACATCGAGCAAGTTTTCGGCCTGCTCATGAGCTCCGCGTACAAATTCCATCTCTTCATCCCGGTCCTCAGCCATGTCATCCATGATGAGTTGCAGGTATCCCATCATGCCTGATATTGGTGAGCGCAGTTCATGGGAAGTGGTGGAGAGGAAGTTGTTCTTGATCCTATCAGCTTCTATGAGCTTGTCGTTGAGTTGGCGGAGTTCGAATGCCTGGTTCATCTCGACACCCACAGCCAGCTTCAATTCTTCGGTTAGCTCTTCCATGGTCCGGGCTTGTCTCGCCATTTCTTCATGATTCTTGGCGTTGAAGATAGCCTCGGCCAAGGTTTGAGAGAGCAGGCCAAAGACAGGCATGGGACTTTCTGAGATTGAACTATCGAAGGCCAATTCCAAGACACCTAAACAGGCCCCAGCAGATACCAAAGGATAGGCGGCCCGCCCTCCTTGCATGTCTTTGTCTTCAGTGTCGCAGACGAAGAGCTCCTTTTGACTTTGTGGGAAAGGGCTTACTTGATTCTCAAGGGTTCGGACCGCCTGTCCCAAGAAGCCTTCATGAAGGGGATGACAAATGGTGCCCGCAGCTCGGGTTCCGAAGAGCTTAAGGCAGTGGTGGCGTTTCTCGCAATGGACTTTGTGATCGCAGCTTGAACAAAACTGAGCCGCCTCCTTCATCCAAATCCTCGCTTTGACTCCGAAGGTAACCTCGATGCCCACCACGGCCCGACGCATGACCTCTTGAAGATCAAGAACCTCGACGATGTTCTGAGCCACCCTATGCAGATCGAGGAGAGACTGGGTGTAACGTGCCCTTTCTTCTTTAACCTGAATGATCGCCCGTTGATCATGGTGGACTGCGACGTAGTAAATAGTCTCTTTGTCGCGTTCGACTGGGGCAATTGTCACAATCGAGGAGAGGCGCCCACCTCCTTGGATGTCGATATTCAGTTCGCCGGTGCAACTCTCTCCTTCAGATGTCCCTTCGCACAAAGATTGGATTCGGTTGCGGCTTGTCCCTTCGGAGAAGAGTGTTTCATAACGACAGCCGATGATCTGGCTTCGTTCCCATCCCGTCTTCTTGGAGAAAGCGCGGTTAGAATAGACAACGTGGCGATCTGGGCTCAGCACGATGACAGGGTCACTGGTGCCACCCATCACATGGGCCAGAATCTGCAATTCTTGATTCTGAAGGTACAGACGTTCGGCCATGGCGTTGAAGGCAACGGTGAGAACACCCAATTCGTCTTCGCCTTGTTCGTGAACCAAACCGTTGTGTTTTCCTTTTGCCAGAGATCTCGTCGCGCTGACAAGATTCTCGACGTTGTCCAGGAAACGACGGAGTCGATTCGTAGCCCCTAGCATGGCAATGCAGGTGGCGAGCAGAATGACTGCGGCCATGAGAATGACCGTGTGTTGTTGGACACCAAACAAATGTTCCATCTCAGATCCGGACTGCAAATTTGCCATCGTCGTATCGATGTGATTCACCACGGAAATGGTGCAGACAATGACGACGGAAACAATGGCGTTGAAAACTAAGCGTACCTGAGCTGGTAGTGACCGATGAAGGGCAAGCGAGTCCTTGGCAATGAGAACAAGGATCGGGCTTGCGAGGGCGCAGATCAAGACTTGTCTCCCTTGGATGAGGGCAGATTCGGGCCCTTCACCGGCGAGATAGATAACGTGGGTTGCCATGCCACCAATCGCAAAGGCGGCCGTGGCCAGTCGCATGGGTTCCCATTCCTTGCGGAAGCGAAAACCTTGCTTGATTGCGACGTAGCCATAGGCAGGGAGAGCCAAGCTCGACAAGGCCGTCAGGAATGTGCCAAGAGAGCCAGTGACATGGACGTTCGACATGGCAATGGGGACTGCCAAGGCCGTAGCCGCCACAAACAGGCCCAAGGAACGCACCGATGATTTCCCTGTGCGGCCCCCAAAGAACTCTCCGGTGGCCATAAACATGGCTGTGCCAAAGTTTATGATCAACCCCAAGAAAAGGGCCATGTCTCCGCCATCGACCGTGAGTGCCGCAAAGCTCGACATGGAGCCAATGGTGTTGCTCATGATGGCAACGGCCATGAATAAAAATGCAAAACTTGTGAGTTGAGGACCTCGTCTTTGTCTTTGGACACCACGAGAGAAAATGCTGACGAAGCAAACGCTTGCTAAAGAACCGAGAATAACCTGAAGGAGCAGGCCGTGAGTCTGGCCCCGGTCCCAGGCTTGTTCAACGGGCCAGTCAGCAAAACTCACCCAGCCAATGGCGAACGGTAAGATGAGTGCCGCAGCCGTAATCCACTTCTTGGCCTTGGGCCCTAAGGTGGAGGCTCTTGAGTCGATGAGATTGATGACATTTGAATCAGTTTTCACAGATTTTCTCCCTGAGATGTTATCGACCGGGGAGATATCCCATTTTGATCCTGTTTCCTGAGTTTCGGTAAATAACCGGCAGAGGGTGGTTTCCATTCTCTACGGCGACTTGGTTTCCCAGGCACAAACGCTCATGAGATTGGGTTAACTCCTTGCAATTATGAGCAGTTGCGTTCGCCCACCTGGATAGATTCTGAGAATTCTGTAGGATGCCCCTCCATGGAAGCGCGGATACATCACATCAAAAATCGCGATCAGTTGGATCGTTCTTTGGACACGATTGCGGCTTGCGATTTGTTGGCCGTGGACACGGAGTCCAACAGCATGTACGCCTACCAAGAGCAGGTTTGCTACGTTCAGCTGCGGGCTCAAGATGATATCTATCTGATTGACACGGTGGCATTGCGGGATTTGTCGCCCCTTGTTGAGATCTTCGCGGACCCTAATCGAGAAACGATCCTCCACGGAGCAGACTACGACGTGGTCTGTATGGCTCGAGATTTTGATATCCGATTCGCCCGTATTTTTGACACCATGCTAGCGAGTCAAGTCTTAGACAAACCTCGTCTGGGTCTAGCAGCTCTCTGCGAAGAGTACTTCGAAGTTGAACTGGACAAGTCTCTTACGAAATACAATTGGGGCAAGCGCCCCCTCGAAGACAAGTATGTCCGGTACTTGGTAGAAGACGTGGCCTACCTGTATGAACTTCGCGCCCACCTCACCGAAGAAATTGAGGCAGCAGACTTGGCTGAAGAGGCTGCTATCGAATTTGAGCGCACCGCAAATGTGATGTGGAAACCTCGGGCTGTTGATCCGGAAGGATTTCGCAAGATTAAGGGCGCTCGGCTATTGGAGTTCGAACAAGCTTGCGTTCTGAAGGCGATCTATTTGGTGCGCGAAAGAATCGCTGAAGAGCTCGACTTGCCCCCATTTAAGGTGGCTAACTCCCAAGCTCTTCTCTCTCTGGCGAAAGTCACCAAGGCCACAGTCGGTCACATAGCTAAGTATCGGGCCTTTCGGCCACGCATCTGGCACCAGTATGAAGAAGAAATTGTAGCCGCAGTCAGAGCCGGACTCGCTGGTGAAGTGAAACCGATCAAACCAGAAAAAAAACCTCGGCTGCCCAAAGAGATTTCGCAGTGCAATGATGAACTCAGAGAGTGGCGCAAGGCACCAGCGGAGGAGAGGGGCTGCCCCCGCCTTGTGGTCTTGCCTAATCATGCCATCGCCGAGATCTTAGAGCAGCGGCCTATGACTCGGGAAGCTCTGGCTGAAATCAAAGGTTTGGGCGCCAAGCGGGTTTCACTTTATGGCGAATCGATCTTGGCGATAACCCAACGCTTCTTTGGCCCCTGATCAAAGAGCTCTCAGGTTTCTGCCGACGAATAGTTTCCGCCGCCGAATACCTACTTAGCCACGTAAGTTCCACCTGAGCGGTCAGCCAAGAGTTTCATAAACTGGCGATCATGGCCCCTGCCTACGCCGATGGTATGAATCTTGATCTTTCTCAGAGAGTTAAGCGAAAGCACTTTCTTGAGGATGTCTTCCGGGTTTGTGATTCTTCCTGCAGTGGGTTGGCCATCTGACAAGAAGAAAATCGTGTCCAAGGCAACCTCCGCATAACCCGCGTCTCTCGACCCACGGCCAGCGATGTCAAAGACCTTGACAAGAGGTTCATAGATGTTGGTTCCACCCCCAGCGTTCTTGCTCGCCACGTAAGCCTTGGCTTCTTTCTTCACCTTCGCTTGGGCAACCACCAGTTTCTTCTTCCACACCTCGAAGTCAGTGGAATAAAAGATGATGTTGAAGGCTGCGTCTTTCGGAAGGGAAGAAATAGCCCTGATGAGCTCAGCCTTTGCCACCTCTATTTTTGTCTTTCCGTCGTAGGCGGCGGGCTCTTGCATGCTTCCTGAGATGTCGAGGATGAAGACGATTCGTTTTGAGTAAGTTTTGATGCCGTAGAATTCTGTACCGCCACCATTTTTCGCTGCCTCTCCCCCTTCAGGGTTCGCTTTGGCGGCCTTTTCTTTCTCGCTTTCATAAGTCGATGAAGCTTCATTCCACCAGGTCACCCAATCATCATGGGAATCACCCCATGTTTGTTTGGTGGCGGTCCTCAAAGCGTCAGCGATGGATTTCTCCACCCCCGCCGTCTTGTTGCGCCCGTTCTCACTTTGGCTGGTGAGTTCACCCAAGGCGCGAATCAAGGCAGAAACGCTCTGCTTGGTGTCGATCTTCAGATAGGCTTTTACGGCGGCCAGCATCATCGGGATGTCTTTTTGTTCGTCACTGAAGACTTTGCGTAGTTGTTCCATTTCCCCCGGGGTCCCCATAGCGCAATGGGCTAGGGCCTTGATGGCGAAAATACGTTCACTGGGGGTGTAGCGCCATTTTGCCCGGATCCGACCCTCTTTCTCCCGGCGTCGCATCCGACTTTCAAACGATGATTTGTCCGAATCGTCTCGTTTTCTCATGAGACCGACGAGGCGGTTGACTGCATTTTTGCCCCCAACGTAACCCATGAGCATGATGAGTTCTTCGCGTTTCTTGGGAGCCCAGGTCATGTTGAATGGGTCTAGGAC
>WFTN01000507.1 GCA_015485455.1 Planctomycetota bacterium
CCTTCTACCCATGGCTCTGTCAACGGGAGAAGGGGCTGAGATGCGTATGCCCATGGCGGTAACCGTCATTGCTGGTCTTTCCCTGAGCACCATCCTGACCTTGATCATCATCCCGGTGGTCTATTCCGCGGCCCACGGTTCCATCGACTCTTTGAAGAATCTGCTGAAGGGAGAAGAAGCATGAGCCCGATGGAAAGATTCGTTTCTATCACCCTGAAGCGACCAGTCACAGTGCTCATGCTCTTGTGCTCCACCATCCTCATCGGCGTCTTAGCCCAACTCAACTTGCCCTTGGAGTTGTTGCCATCCGGCTTTCAAAAGAGTTCCGTCTCCATTGACATCCCTGTACCCAACTCCAACCCCATTGAAGTGGAAGAGCAGGTGACCCGCCCCACTGAAGATGTCATTCGGCAGATGTCCGGGTTAGAAGAAATCGAAACGCGCTCCAGCAAGAACTCCAGCCATATCAATCTTCAATTCAGTAAGGGACGCAATCCCGACGAAGCCTTTGCTGAGGTGCGTGATCTCATGGAGATTGCCAAACTATCCTGGCCCGACGATGTCCAGGACTACCGCACTTTCCGCTTCAACTTGGACACGGATATACCTGTCCTCAGTTTTGGTGTGCTCTTAGACAAATGGGAATCTGACACTTCATTCGTCCTCGACGAGAAAGTCACCAAAGTACTGGAATCTGTCGATGGCGTGGCTCGGGTCAACGCCATGGGAATCGTGGAAGAGTCAATCCGCATCTTCGTCAACAAGGAGAAAGCCCGGGCTTTGGGCATTTCTCTGTTCGAGCTAGCTCAAACCTTGGGTGGCGACAACCGAGACGTCATCGGAGGACGCATCAAAGAAGGCGATCGCTACTTCTACCTCCGGTCCTTGGGCCGCTTCGCGAACCTGGAGGAGTTAGAAAACTATCCCATTCGCCGGGACGTGAAGATGAAAGACGTGGCAGAAATCGTGGCCGCCAAGTCCTTTCGCGACCGGGTCTTCCGCCTCAACGGCAGCCGCGCTGTTTGGTTTCAAGTTTACAAGGAATCCAGTGCCAACACCGTCCAAGTTTGCAAAGCCATCAAACGAACCCTCGAAGAGAAAATCAAGGTCGACCCGCGTTTGATCGAAAAGGAATGGTCTTGGTTTCAAAGTGACAACCAAAGCACGGGGGCCATCATCACAGATGCCCTCTCTGGCTTAGTCCGCTCGGCTCTCATCGGAGCTCTTCTGGCGATCATCCCCCTATTCATCTTCTTGCGCCGTCTGCGGATGACCCTGATTATCATGTTAGCCATCCCCTCGTCTTTGTTGATCACCCTGGGTTGTATTTACTTCACCGGTGGCTCCCTCAACCTTTTGTCTATGATGGGCATCACCATTGCCATTGGTATGTTGGTTGACAACTCTATCGTTGTAGTCGAGAACATTTTCAGCAAACGACAATCTGGTTTGGGAGCTCAAGCAGCGGCTCTAAAAGGCACTTCAGAAGTGGCCTTAGCTGTGGTCTTGGCCACCCTCACCACCATCGCAGCCTTTTTGCCTCTCATTTTCATGGATGCCAGTGCCCAGGCTGCTTTCTTCGCCGAAGGGGTGGGATTGCCGGTTTGCTACGCGGTCTTGGCCTCCCTCTTGGTGGCTCTTTTCTTCATTCCTTTGGCCACGGTCTTTCTCTATCGCGACAAACCTGGAGACGACCCGAACCGGAGTTTCTACCAAGATGCCCGTGCATGTTTGGCGGGCAACAACGACTCCATGAGTAAGAAGTTCGCTATTCTCGCCCTGCCATTGGCACCTTTTTACTTTTTCTCAGACCTATCTCTCAAAGCGATCTCCCAACTTGAGCGTTTCCAGGCCTGGGTCGTCAGCAGAGCCCTGAAACAGCGGTTCTTGGGGTTACTCATTATCTTTGGTGCAACAATCGCCCTGACGTCGGCTATCGCTCCCCGGGCGAAGTTTGTCAGTTCCGACGACGACTCCGGTGGTTTTCTCAAGATCGACGTGGAGCTCGACAACAACTACACACTGGGAGATGCCAATGTCGTCTTCACCCAGGTGTTTAACAAGCTGCAAGAAGACTGGGACAAATTCGGATTCACTTTCAGCTACATGGTCTTCGGCAAAGAAGGCGGCCAGATCACCGCCGCCCTCGACAATCAAGATGGCGAATACACCAAGATGGTGAGCGAAGAATTAGCCAAGACAATGCCGGAAATCCCAGGAGCCCGAGTTCGAGTAGGAATTGAGCGCAAGAACGCCGAGGCTTCAAACCTAGACATCCAAGTTTTTGGTGAAGAAGTCAAAGTCTTGACTCGCATCAGTGAAGATCTACGGGAGAAATTAGAGGCCGTCGAAGGAATCACCCGGGTCTCCGGCGGTGCCGATCGCCGCACAGAAGAAATCATCATTCGCCCCAACCGCGAGCGGATGCAATTCTTTGGCGTCGAACCAAGGACGCTCATGGGAACGGTTCAATACGGCATTCGAGGCCAAAGACTACCCGACTTCCATTTCGGCGATCAGAAGATGCAAATGATCATCGAATTCGAGAATGTTGGTGACACGACAGTCAACGACCTGAAAAGAATGGGGATCTGGTCCTCCACCACGAACCAGACCCAACCTCTGTCCAACTTTGCTGACATCCACTACGCCAAGGGCTTTGGTACCATTCACAAGAGCAATGGACAATCATCGGTCCATCTGATTGCCGAAACCATCGACGGCAAAAGTAAAGAAGTCACTGGGGCTGCTGCCCAGGTCTTGGCCGACTACGATCTTCCCAAGGGATATACTTGGCGGGAAACCTCCAACGAAGACCTCAAGGATGAGTATATGCAGATCATCTCCACGGTCGTCTTGGCAGTTGTCCTCATTTTGCTGCTCATGGGTGTCCTTTTTGAGTCAATCATGTTGCCTCCAGCGGTCTTTGCCACTATTCCATTCGCTTTAGTTGGAGCCTTTTGGTTCTTGGTGCTAACGGACAGCCCCGTTGACATGATGAGCATGATTGGCGGCATAATTTTGGTGGGCATCGTGGTCAATAACGGCATCGTGTTCATGGACGCTGCCCATCGGAGCGTCCTGGACGGCATGCCCCGCACAGAAGCTCTTATCTCTGCAGGCCGCCGCCGACTCCGTCCCATCTTGATGATGACAGCCACCACCATCGTCGGTTTGGCTCCTATGGCCGTGACCAAATCCACCAGTGGTTTTGTTTCCTACGAATCCATGGCCCGAGGTGTCATCGGCGGTCTCACCATATCCACTCTCGCTACTCTGATCGTTGTTCCCATCTTCTACAGCCTATTCGACGACCTGCGCAAAGTCTTAGGAG
>WFTN01000508.1 GCA_015485455.1 Planctomycetota bacterium
CATAGACGCATCTGCGTCAAGTCCATCATTTTTCCAAGCGGAAATCTGATAAACACCCCACTTGGGCGCTACCAGCTTATTCGAGACGCCGTTCTCCCGAAGAATTGTCCGCAGTAGGGTCTTTCGGTCTTCCTCGGTGGCGATGCCAAAATTCTTGCGGTAGCCAAGCTTGTCGCCATAACGTCTCAGTAAGCGAATGGCGAAGGAGTGAAAGGTCGTCACCGTCAACTCTTTTGCAGCTTTCGATCCAACCAATTTCCCTGCCCGCTCCCGCATCTCACGGGCCGCCTTATTGGTGAAGGTCACAGCCAAAATGTTCTCAGGAGATACATCGTTGGCCACGAGGTGAGCAATGCGCACGGTGACAACCCGTGTTTTCCCCGTACCTGCCCCAGCCAGAACCAGGAGGGGTCCTTCTGTATGTTGTACCGCTTGCCTTTGATTAGGATTGAGGCCGCGCAAAAACTTGTTGTTCATTCTTCACCAAAGCTGTCGTCGATCAAATGGGTGGGGCGAATTGTACCCGCAGATGGGTGACTTCCCAGTGAACCAGGGTGCTGCGGACATTTTTTTCTGATTGATCGTAATGAATGACGGAGAGCGTCTATTTAGATGGCGAGACTCACCAGTTTCTCTGCCAAGAAACCTGAGCAATGCTGATCCAACAACGCTGTTCCACCGCAGGCGATCTAACGGCGCGAGTCGTCTGTGGCGGTTCAGCGTTCTTTTTTGTCCCTCACGGGATCAAACAAGAAAAGACGATCTGGGCTATTCGCTCCAGACCGTCCCTCCGAAACTCATTTGCACTCGGTAGATTGCCGAATGAGTCTCCCAACAACGCTGATTTCCACCTTTCTTCCGAAGGTGTCACCCAAAGCATACGGTCTAGATACCGTAATTCCACTATTTGACAGAAGAATCCCTTTTCTGGGTCATTTTCCCCAAACTTGAGAGGCCGGGGTAAAGAAATGAGGGGCTCACCTCGAACCTCCATAATTCCCGGCGAATGGAGTGATTGGATGGTCTTCTACGAGCGAAGCCCAGGATGTTGTGGCCCCAGGGTGCTCTTCATTCCAGCCATAAACAACTAAGGCAAAAGAACTTACGGTACACAATCACAATGCTCCCCAATTGAAACAAAATTGAAAGCATGGTAGTTTCTCTGCGAATGACCTCGTTTCTCCGACTTTTTCCCTCGAGGATGCGGGCGCCAGAAACCCCAGGAGATGGCGCGATTCCACTATGTCGAACCTGAATTCCAAGACCACTATCGTGGCAGCTCTTCTTGGCCTGTTGGCAACCCTCGTCAGTTGTGGACCGGATCCCGCAGATCCCAAGAGCCCAGAACAAGTGCTCTTAGACAAAGCCATCACTTCCCTTTGGGGCGACGTTTCCCCCGCGTCCATTCAATCCCTGCAAACCCACTCCACTTTGGTCGAAAGCCAAGATGATTTTTCGTCAACTTTCGAGCTAGATACGCTGATGGCTTCCGCCAACAGTTATCGAGAGATTCGTCAGTGGAAGAATTTTGGGGTCCGGGAAGAATTCATTCAGGGGCCAAAAAGCTCTTGGCATGTGGTCGACGGCGCGGTGGTTGACTTAGAACCTCGGGATCCGAAAAACGATCTTCCGAGTCAACAATCTTGGCTCTTCGAAATCTCGAAACTCGCGGTCCTGAAAGACACAGAGCGCTTCGACCTCAAACATCGGGGCCACCACAAGAACGAGCAAAAAGAAGACGTCGAACGCTTAGAGGTCCACGACAAAGAACGCCCCAACATCACACTCACCTTTGACTTTACGGTCTCCACTGGCCTCATTGAGCGGGTCACCATGGAAGATAGCTCCAAGGACATGTCCTTCACCCTGATTTTGCGGGACTATCGTCCCATTGAGGGCATTCAATTTGCCCACGAAATCGATTCTTTGGAAAACGGCAAACCTCACGCCCAGCAACGAAGCATCGTCTACCAACTCAATCCGACCTGGAAACCGGAGTGGTTCGAAGCACCAAAAGACCTAAAACAAGACCGTATTATCTCGAAACAGTCCATTGCTGGCTCTTTTGCATATGCTCACCTTGTCGGCGGTGACGAAAATATCCCCGAGACCATTTCAAACCTCAAGAGTTGGATCGAGGAAAAGAAATTAGAAATCAATGGTCCTCTCATTGTGATTCACCCCACTGAGGCACCAAAAACCGACTCGCGTCCAGTCCAAGGACCCGCGCGCGTAGCCATCGCCGTCAAGATCCCCGACCCCGAGTTCATCGCGAGATTAGGGAAATCTGAGACTTTCGGCATCGTCGAACTCGTCCCTCAGCCAGTGAAGTGTGTCACCGAAGTAGGCAAGAAGCTGCTAGAGGAGATCCGCAAAGAATTCTTAGTTCACGCAAATCCAGTCACCATTAAACCAGGCGCAAACATCCTAGAGATCTATTTCTCTCCAGAAGGTACAATCCGACAGGTTCAATTCCCGGTTAATTAGGAGCAAGCTCAATGAGCCTTGCGAACAAGGTTATTCTGTTGGTTGGCGGACTTGATGACCTCGCTATGAGCATCGGTCTGCGCCTGGCAAGAGACGGTGCCGCTTTGGTTTTCGCTGGGTCTGACAGCGAAAAAGGCCAAGAGCTTGCTGAGCAAGTCGAAGCTGCCGGAGGACAGGTGGCGTTCACCGCCACCAAACCAGATTCTGAGAGTGAAGCTCAAAGCATGATCGCAGATGCCATCATGACCTATGGCAGCATTGATGGCTTAGTCACATTCGCTGGGTGCCCAGCTCCAGGGTCAGCCTGCGACATCGAATGTGACACTTGGCAAGAAACCATCGATCGTGATCTTCGGTCAACATGGTTAGCCAGCAAGTTCGCCATGCCATTTCTGCGCAAGAGCGACCTGGGAGCCATGGTCTGCCTGATGGCAAACAAGGGTCTTGGGGGCTCAGCATCTTCAACCCTCAACACCGTGACTCAATCTGCCATCCAGGGACTCTGTCGCAGTTTGGCTGTGGACTATGGCCCAGGGGGCATCCGAGTCAATGGCATTGTCGTTGGTCCCATTGAAGACCAGTTAATGACCGCAGAGTTGGCCGCGGAAAGCGACGCTTCTGAGACCCTTGCGAAAATTGCCGGTCGCATCCCTTTGGGCCGAATCGGGACCGGTAAAGAAGTAGCCCCCGCTGTGAGTTTTCTTTTGTCGGAAGACGCCTCTTGGATTAGTGGCGCCATCCTCAATGTGGATGGCGGCGCCGGAGCCACAACGGTACAACATTGACCTTGACGATTTCTCAAGATCATGCCCACATAAACACCAGAACGATTCTGCCGGTTGACACTTTAGGAGCATCTACATGAATGACACCAAGCTGAAAATCATCATCGACAGCGCCGACTTCAAGATTGGCAAAGATTCAGAGCGTTATATCCATGAGCGCATTGAGAAGGTTGATACCTTGACCCAGCGTTTCTCTGCCCGGCAAATTCACATTTCCCTTCAAGTGGCAGAAAGAGATCGAATGCATCGCTTCGTTATCTCCTTGAGCTTGCCTCAAACAACGATCTCTGCCCACGCAGAAGAGCCCCACCTGCGAGGCTCCTTTGACCGAGCTTTGAAGCGTCTCATCCGCCAGCTCAAGGAATACAAAGAGCTCCTCCGCCGGGAACACCTTCACAACCGGGTGCGAACAGACAAGAACGCTTCTCTGCCAATCAGTGACTCGGACATCGAGATGGGTGTCGTTGACCGCGACTTAGAGAAATTCCGCGAAGGTCTAGGGCGGCACGTCGAAAACTTGGAGGCTTTGATCAACTCCGAAATCTTAGAACTCAAGCGACGTCATCCTGACCTTGAAGTCGACGCTGGCGAGATTCTCGAACGCACCCTTGCCAACGCCGTCGACTTCTTCAATCACAAACCTCGCCACCTCAGTCGCCGAAGCTGGCTTTTCCGCTCTGCCATGGATGTCTTGGACGAAGTCGTGCCCCGCCATACGGGTCTCTCCAAAGAGAACAACGCCTTAGCTTCCCACGTGGCCTTGGAAGGCTGGGAGGTCGTCATTGACCACGCTGATGAAGCGATCGCAGCAGAGGCCGCCTCCATGCTCGGCACAGAACAACTCAAGCCCATCGTCGAAGACAAATTGAGCCAATTGCCAAGAGATTGGCGACGAGCTTTTCGCATGCACTATGTAGAAGGACTCAGCTCAGAAGAAATCGGCGAGTTGCTCGACTTAGATGAACAACAAGTGATGTTTCGGCTACGCTGCGCTGCGGAATTTCTCCGAGATCACATCGAAGAGATCCGAGGCCAAGTATGAGACGTTGGGTTTGGGGAGTACTCTTTGGAGTTCTCCTCTTAACCTCTTCCTGCAAACAGCAGAAACCCCAAGAAGCTGAAGAATACTTCGCCGGCGCTTGGTTGGCACTTCATGGTGACGATGGTTACCTCAGTGACCAAGGCCAAAGTCAAATGAAGCATCTCTTCGACTTGGGGATTCGTTGGGTTGCTTACGCCCCAGAACCATCCATGGAAGACGTGACCCAGCCTGAGATCGTGGACCACTCCGACATGGACAAGCACCGACAGGTCATCCGGGCCTTACACCAAAAGGGCCACAAAGTTCTCTTGTTCCCGCGGATCGAAAGCCCAACCTTCTTCCGAAGAAAGAACCCTCTTTGGCGGGGCGACATCGCCATGGGAGATGAGGCATCTTGGGGTCGCTTTCACGACAACATGGAGAAGATGCTCGTCACCTATGCCACTATGGCGGAAGAGGAAGGCGTTGAGTTCTTTTGCATGGGCCTTGAGTATCGCCACTCAACAACCAAGTTCCCCCAACGATGGCGCCAAATGATAGAGGCCCTGCGCACCTGCTATTCTGGCAAGATCACTTACTCGGCCAACTGGTACCAAGAGTTCGAGCAAGTCAGTTTCTGGGATGATCTGGATTACATTGGGGTGGGTGCCTACTTCCCGGTGGCCGATGCTCCGAACGCCTCCCATCAAAGAATGCGTCAAGGTTGGATGCCAATACTAAGCAAGCTCAAAGGACTGTCGCAACAGTATGGCCGCAAGCTTATATTTACTGAAGTTGGCTATCCCTGCGTCGACCAAGCTGGCTGGAAGCCATGGGAATGGACAACCAAAGCGGGCAAGTCGATTTCGCAGAAACATCAAGCGGACTGCTACCGAGCATTCTTTGACACGTTTCGCCGGGAGTCTTGGTTCAGCGGTTTCGTCATCTGGCGATTCCACACAGACACCCGCTACATTGAAGATTGGGAATACTCACCCCAGGATCGCATGGCAGAAGAGGTCATCCGCAAAGAACTCGCAAAACCCCGATAGAGAGAAGATCTCCTGCTCTATCCAGGTAAACGATGAAAAGACAAGCACATGAGACCGTTTCGTCATTCTCGGTTGTCTTATTTTCAACAAAATGTGTAAGGGACAGTGAGTAAGTCTCTATTTCTTACCCTGGGCTTCAGCGCAGGGAAGGTTCGATTCCCCATTCCATGAATCATCCCTGCGCTGGATGCACCATTTTTATGCAACCCCGGAATCAGAACCAGATCTCTGGGTTAGCCGTGGGCAGGGGTTCTAAGGAACGAGCCTCACCGAGGTCATGATCAGTTGGCCGGGTAGATTCAACTTACGCATTCGCCCTGCCAAAGCCCGATAGCCAGCTTCGTCAAGATTCTTACGGTCGCCGATGGCGTCCCGAACGATAAGTGGTCGCGTAACCCGCTCGAAAACCTCTCCTTCCAGCACGCTGATTCTTTCTTTGCTGTTGAACAGGAAGAAGCCAATGCGTTGGCCCGCCGCAAAAATCCCGAACTGCCGCAAATCGTAGCCCCCGAAATCATTCGGCAACTCGAAGGTCGTGCTCATGTCGAAAGATTGAGCGGGGCCTCGCTTTGGTTCGAAACGAAGAAGTTCACCACCGGCGCCAACCAAAAGAAGATAGACATATTCTTCTGCAAGCAACTCGTTGCCTCGGACTTGCAAATAAGCCAAGCGGCTCAGACTCAAACGACCGATCTCAGAGTCAGAAGCTCCCCGGCCCCCAACAAAGAGAGCCTGCCCTTCTTCTCCAGCCACTGAGTCAGAATTGTCGCTCTTAAGCAACATCGGTAAAGCCACAAAAACGAAAGTCGACAAGACCACCACAACCACAAGCCCAGCCAGGAGCCTCTTGGTGGTTTCAGGGCTGATTCTCTGGGGCCGTTTTTCTGCTTCCTTCGGAGCTTCCCCCAATTTGGGCAAGCCCTCACCTTTCGCCACTTCTCCCCCCCGATTGAGTAAGAGATCGGCGCATCGATCACAGAACACAACGTGCCGCCTGGCCCGACGTTCTTCTTCCTCATCGGCTGAGCCCTCCGCAAGGGCCATGATCCAATCATCATCGAGGTGCCCGGAATCTTCCGCCCGCTCAAGAATAGCCGCAACCGCTGGAGATTCCGCCACTTCCTCCAAGAGTCTGTCCAAAGATTCAATTTTGCTTTCGAAGTCGCTCATCGTCTATTCTTTGAGCCATCCATGCATGAATGCTGTAAACAGATTCTCCTCATGAAGTAAGACGGACCTCGATTGATGTGGGGGTCAATGTTTTTCATGACAAAAGCTCTTGAGGAGATTCCAGGCCAAAATCTTCAGTCAAGATCTTGAGGAGAGCGACCCGGCCACTGGCCAGGAGCCGTTTCACCGTCTTCTCGGAAACTCCTGAGCGCTCTGCAAGTTCGGCGACCGAGCGTTTCGAAAAGTAATGGCCAGCAATGACCGCAGCCTCTCTAATCCCTCGGTCGGAAGTCGCCGACAACTTGTCGATGGCGAGCAAACAGACACGCACAGCCTCTTGAGATTTGCTGGCCGCAGGCGTCTCAGAAACCAGCTCATCATCAAAGACATCAAAGGTCGCAGGTTTGCGCCAAGTGAATTCTCCACAAACAGGATCAAGTTTTCGAGGATCTGTCTTGGTTGAAACCCGGTCTCCCCACCAGGGATTCGGGGTTAACTCCCCATCTGGGCCTACATAGAATTCGAGTTGACACCGCTGAGGAGTGGCTCGGCTGTAGTGTTCGCAAGCGCCACATCGAAGCCTGGTGATGATTTTTTGTCGGCGCAGATGATCGATCACCTGATTACGGAGAAAACGAGGCAGCCACCGACGTAACCCAGCCAGTCCCTTCAGTTTGGCACCGGGGAAAGGCAAGTCCGGGTCTAAGAACCTCAAAGCTGCTTCCTGGTAAACATCGTCCCCTTGGCCAGTAACCAAGGGAAAGTTACGACGTAATATGAGGTTAATGCGGCTCCGGATGTAGCGATCCATCTGACAGGGCCCCTGCTCCATCAAAGCAGACAAATCACCCTTGGCAATTAAGCTACAATCCCGTTGAGGCCCAGAGCCAAAACGGCAGGACTGACAGACAGGAGGGATCACCTCAGCCTTAGACTCAGATTGATTCGACGAATCTTTCGACATATCCCCTGCCGTAGCACTTCAACAAACCAAGAACATCGCCATTTTGACCACTGGGGCCCCGTGTGCAAGTGGCAAAGAGTCATGATAATTGTCTGATTGTCAAAATAGTGGCTGAAACCACCGTATTTCTCCACGGTCGGCTCCCTTCAGCTTAGTCTAGACAAGATGTGAGCAATTCGCCTCCTTGGCGCTGGAAGACGCGACTCACGAAGAATAGGTTAGGATTCGGCCAATAGGCCCAGTTCAAACAGGATGAAATACGGATGGACCCGAGCATCATAATTCGCGAACAAGGACTCTATCTGGGGGCGGCCCTCATCGGTGCGATTCTTTTGGTCTTCCTGCTGAAAGGTCTCAACCGACGGCTTCACATTTTCACCAAAGGGACAGTCTCTTTCATTCTGTTCGTTCTCATCGTGTTCACCACTGTCGACACCATTTCAATTCTAAATGGCGTTCGTAATAGCCAAAACAGTGCTAAGTCTGCCGCTGGCCTTGAAACCACAACTTCCTTCGTGTTGGCTTGGCTTAATTCAGGCCGCCAAATAGCCACCCACCAGCTCAGCTCAGAGGGGGACCGAGCTTACTTATTAGAAAAGCTCAATGAAATCGAAGACAATGTAACCGTCTCCTTAGAGCGGTTGAATTCAAGAAGCGAAAAAATGGCCGATCTGAAATTGGTGGCCCTGCATGTGAATCCCCGCAGTCGCTTCGATGGCCCTCGGTTTGATCGCAAACGCTATGAATACACGGCTCTTCTGGACGACGGCAATTCATTTCACCGACTTCAAGGCCGGGTCTCAATCAAAGAGAGTCGAAATAACAAGATCAACATCGCCTCAATCACCGGCAACCTGAGCAGGAATTTCCCTGCAGCCAAAAGACAGGTCGCCAGCATCTATGAGGCCGCAGAGTCTTTTCAATCCCCAGATTATCAATGCGACTCCACCAAGCGACGACTCTATCGACGCCCTCAACAAAAGTGATACTACTACCAGGGCCAGCGCCATTGGAAGGATCGGATGGCCTGCTCAAGGTCTAACATCCGCATACTGATCTGTAATTCTTCCTCCAAGAGCTCGGGATTGAGGAAGCGAATGATGAAGATCACAGAACAGGCTATAAGAATCACCGACGCCAGGATAAACACAAATCGGAGCAAAGCTGAGACCCGGAAACCAAGCTGGCGCGGTAACCACAACAGCCCCTCCCACATCTTCCTCCCC
>WFTN01000509.1 GCA_015485455.1 Planctomycetota bacterium
CTCTCTGGATTCGCCGCCCCAAGGAGATCATTGTTCAAGAAATCATTGACAGCCCTTGCAGCCCTTGCAGTCCTTGCTGATGACTCCGCCTCTTCCCGACGTTTCTCGGCGATCTGTTGAGCGACCAAACGGCTATCTCTCTCTCTGCGTGCCTTGCCCAACAAGACCAAGCTGACAATCAGGCCAGTTGTCAAGAACATCAAAGCTAGTCCGAGGCTGATAGCAACGCCTCGGTTCCGTTGTATCCATCGGACCCCTTTGACCCAGGGCCCTGCTGGTCGAGCTCGGACTGGTTCAAATTCTCGAAACCGCCGCAAATCATCGGCAAATTCCAAAGCTGTCGGGTAGCGACGATTCCGGTCTTTATCGATGGCAGTCAAGATAATGGCCGACAAGTCTTTGTGAATTCTCTTATTAATGGTTCGGGGATTCGGCGGCTCTTGTTGCGAGATCGCCTGGTATAACTCTTGGCGGTTGTTGCCAATAAAAGGACGGCGCAAAGTGCAGGCCTCAAACAAGCTGACCCCGAGAGAATAGATATCTGTCCGGCGATCAAGTTTGAGGCGATGGGCCAGGAGTTGCTCTGGAGACATGTAGGCCGGAGTGCCCATAAGATCGCCCGATTGGGTCAGCGTCATCCCATGAGACTCTTCGTTTTTTGCCAAGCCAAAATCGAGGATACACGCAGTTCCATCGTCTCGAACCATGAGATTGGCAGGCTTGATGTCCCGATGGATGAGCCCGACTTCATGGGCAGCATGGAGGGCCCGGGCGGCGCTTTCGATGTAGCGCACGGCACTCAAAATCGCATCTCTGTCTGCGGTACTCGGATCGCTCGATTCTGTTGCGCTTGACGAAGCAGACGAGCTCTCATTCTGATCAAATTCGATGTGAACTTCTGTGATCGCTTGCCCAGCAATCATCTTGTCACCAGACTCGCTGATGTGGTCGGCTAGATTCCTACCGGCGACGAATTCGAATGCGATAAACGCCAAACCTTCGTGTTCACCAATCTCATAGACCCGTGCGATGCCAGAGTGGTCTAACATGCCTGCCGCTTCCGCTTCGCGCTCAAAGCGCAATCGTGAAGCCTTTGACATCTGCCCCGATTCAAGCAGAACCTTGAGGGCGACTTTCCGATGGAGATGCTCATCTTCTGCAAGATAAACATAGCCCTGCCCCCCATGACCAATTTCTTTCAGAAGTCTATAGTGTCCGAGCGTCTTCCCTCCTAACCCCATAGATAGCGAGCTGCTCCGAGACTTCGCCGACGAACCAACACGGGTGGACTGAGGTGCATCGCCGTCAAGCCCATCTTGGTCTTGGTCCTTAGGTGCAGTGTTCTTGTCGTCTATGCTCATGAAACTCTCTATTTATCTTATCTTGAGCATAGGATAAAAGACCGTTGGGTCAAGAACTTGTAGTCATGAACGCCATTCCCTGCCAAATCCCGTTCATGTGTTCGGATCCAGTGGCCTATCGGGTCTCCTAATTTTATCGACACGGAGCATGTGCCTTCGTCATGCAATGGACCAAAGGTCAGACATATCCGCTCGCATTCGACAACGGGGAGCCGCCTCTTACTTCTTCTGTGTGCCACCACCCGCACCAGCAAATAAGAAAGCCAACCCTGTCGCAATAAGATCCAGTCTGCTTCTGGATTCTTCACACTAAAACACTGCGGGAGTCACCTACAATAGCGAGATAGACAGAATCGGACATGACGAACTTCGTTGATGGGAACGAGCCTGAGTCGTTTCTTGGGGCAAATCAGTGACGCTTGATAGCCCGTTGCTCGCCACCCTTAAGACCGCAAAGTTACAACAACGTTGACTCGTTGTTGACCGACGACAAGAAATATTCGGATAAGGACATGACGGTCGTATTGAAGGACAAAGAGATCAATTGAAGTCTACTTCTTCTTCACTTTCTTCACGGGACGCCCAGAAGGAATTGCCGGAAGATGATCTCTTTCGCTTGGACGGAATTCATCGGGATGGGGAATTCTTGATTTCCAAGTTGTCTCAGGAACCATGCTCTTCTGTTCTTCAAAAGTACTCTTGGCTGCAACAGGCTTCTCGTCCATGGCTGAAATCCAAGCCATAGAGAGAATCAGGCCCAAACCAAGGGCCAAAACACCCTGACTGCCAAGGCGAAACAGAAGAGATGAGGCAACCAGCTCATGCCAGCATGCTACCCACCTTTGGCACCTTGCCGCGAACTTTGTCGATAAAGAGGCTTTCTTGTGGGCTTTCAGAACATCATCGCGAACAAGCCCCATCATCATCTTATGCATAGAAGCACGGTACGCTGCACTTGGCTCAATCGTCTCGAGCACTTGCTCACGATATTCTTTCACCCATGATGAAAGCTCATGGCGTAAGTCTTCGAAATCTTGAAGGTCAAAAGAGGAAGTGTTTTGTTCTTCCCCGTCGAAACCTTTGTTCATCTTGTCGTTGCCCATGGTTAATCAATCTCCTTATTCAAGAGATCCCTCAAGCGTCTCATGGCGTTGAACATACGGGACTTCACCGTCCCCACAGGGATTTCCAAAGTCTCGCCGATATCCTGATACTTCAGACCTTGAAGCTCTGCGAGTACAAAAACTTCACGTTGGTTCGCTGGCAAGCGTCCCAATGCCCACTCGATTTTTCGTTTCAACTCTTCATTGGACAAAAGAGATGGCGGTGTTGGTAACTCGTCTTGAACGAGATTTGCCAATGAAGCATCACTATCAAGTTTGGCAGATGAAGCATCCAAGGACACCAAAGGCATATGCTTGGCTTTGGAACGGTAGACATCGATCCAGTAGTTGCGCGCAACTCGAAATAGATAGGTCCTGAATCGAGCCCGGGCCACATAGTCATTGCGAGCTTTGAAGACTTTGCGCCAAACCTCCTGAGCACAATCCTCTGCCAACTGCTGGTCAGGATGCTGGGCATAGAAGAACTGAATCAACGTTTGCTGATGTCTTTCAACCAACATGGCAAAGGCGTTGTAATCGCCTCTTTTGAAAGAGAGCATCAAGGCGACGTCTTCATCCACCTGTTCTTTGGATTCGTTCTTCATGAAGGTAGAAACGTGCTCTTCGAGCTAAGGTTCGAGAAGTTCAAAGTTTTCTTTTCAAAATCATAGTGAATTTATTGGTCGCAGCCGCGCGAATTTCCGTATCCCCAGCGAAGGTATGAAAGTTATTGTGAACAGCCCTCAACTTACACTTACCTTGGGGAATATTCCGTAACATAATGGTGCCAAAGGTATTTACATCATTGTTCCTTTCGTCCAAGAGAGTCGATTGGGGGCCAAAACGTTCCCAAGTCCCAGCTTCTGACTCGAGAAAGACCTGAACTCCCTCAACCTGTTTGCCCTCACTGTCAACGCAAAGAACTTCCAGATCGGCCCCGGGCTGGGCCCACCTGGTTGTCCATTCTGGATTCGTCTTCTCCACCATCAAGTCTTCCAGGCGCTGGGTGGGGAAATCAGGAGATTGCATGTAGAAACGATAAGTTCCTTCAGCCAAGTCAGAAAGGAGAACACGCCCCTGCTTATCGGATTGAAGAAGAATGTCGCCATGAACCCGCATATCGTCAGCGGAGTATAAAAAACAAGTAGCGCCTTCGATGGGATTCCCTTCGTCGTCTTGAAGCAAGACCCCCAGAGCTTTCCCCTTTTCCCCTGGAGCACGGACCAAAATGGCCCCACTCCCTGATGAAAGGTCCACACCTTTGGTCACTGTAGCGACGCGCCCACGGCGAGTCACAACAATGTCATAGGTTCCAATTGGCAAAGACCGAAAGATCACTTCGCCGGTATCGTCAGTCAGTCCTCGGGCGACTTCCTCAATCCTCTTGCGAAAAACTGTCGTGGCCCCAAGCCCTCGCAAGTCTGTTCTCAAGATTCGAACCAAAGCCTGGGAACCGGGGGCACCTTCCCCTTGATCAAACGCAATGACTGTCAGACTCCGCGTGCGAAGACGAATGTTTTGCTTCGTGGTCAAAGTACGATCATCGAGAAAGAGTGGAAACGTCAGATTGTAGGGTCGCTCAAACTCGTCACGATATCGCATCTGAAAGGCGTATTCTCCGGAGGCCAAACCACTAAACCAAAAAATGCCATCGGCATCACTGCGACCTCGTACAATCGGGCGACTCACATCATGGGCATCATTTCGAATAGGAAAAAGCGTCACCGGCCAATGGGACAAGATCGTGGCGTCAACCCGTAGGTCGCCCCGCAAGGAACTACGTCCCCCCTTCCGAAGGGTATCCTCTCCGATGGCCACATCTCCGCTGGCGAGATTGACAACCTGAGTTGATGACCAAACCCCCGTGCTTTCCTTCTCATTCCAAAGACTGGGGCTCCGAATCCCATAGGTGCCAGGGAGCAAGGACGCTCGATCATTAAGAGGACCAAAGGAGTCTTGTCCGAAAATCGTGCTATCTCGAATCTCAATGTCTGCTAGGTCCAGGACCAAGGCCGCCGGCAATCCGGGGACAAGACGACGGATGTCTTTTTGGTCATAGGGTTCGCAATCGAGAGGGACCTCCAAATAGGCAGCGTCACCGAAAACACGCAGAGAGGAAGGTCCTGGAGGGAATCTCCCAAAACGCAATTCGCCGGTCTCTGACAAAGGCACAATCGACTTACTTCGACGCCAAGGCCAGATCAACTGGTCATGTCTCTGATGTGCAGACACCGAAACCCCTGCTCCACTTTCAGCTTCCCCTTTCTTGAGGTCAACGAATCCAAAAACCGTGGCAGATGTGAAAAGGTCGATAGTCAATGGTTCTTTACCGTGTTCATGGCCGGAGGATTCGAAACCTCTTGCCAAAGAAAACGGGCCGGAATTCCCTCTTCCCCGATTCAATGCCCTGGCCTCAATGAGCCACAGCCCCCTTGGCAAGGAAATTTTGAAGTGAGACAACTGACTCGGGTACTCAAGACGCACTGGCTGAAGAGGGCGAGAGGCCCCCAAAGGATAGGCCGTCAACTCAACCCTCTCTTGATCTTGGGGAAATTCTCCTCCAATGAGCAAGCGAATCTCTATCTCTGACAAGAGGAGCTCAGGCATAGAACCGATTTTGATAGCCCTCATGGCAGAGGTTGACACCAGCGATTCCAAGCTTGTTCCCTGCCACTCCACATAGTTGAAATTCTTCTTGGCAAGAGGCCAATTCGACTCATGCAAGGCCAAGGGAGACAGCACATAGGTTCCCCGAGGCAAACCATGGACGCCTATGGGCCCATCTTCTGGTCGACGGTAAAGCCAGCGTTCGATGAAAGAATGCTCTTGGGATTTGAGGCGCATGGGGGTGCCAATGGGGAGATCCAAAACCAGGGGCCCCGGAGGGTTCATCTGCCAATCGAAGCCCGACCGATTCTCCCCTGCTGACGTGGAGACCGTCCCGCCGACTTCGTTAGCCCCATGCCAGGGCCGAATCACCAAGAGATGAGAACCGGGACGAATGCCCTCCATGCTGTAGACGCCATTTTCATCAGTCATGGTTTCCACAACCTTGTGGGTCGAAGGAGTCTCCGCAAATGCCCGAGTCAAAACCATCTTGAGAGGGACAGGCTGCTCAATCAACTGCACCCGAGCGCGCGCAACGGGACTGCCATCGGGCCACTTGATCTCGCCCTTACCAAAACCGCCTCGGATCAACCGGAGATTTTGAACAGCAGCGACTCCATCCTCCAAATCGATTCCATCGAATCGTGAAACAGAGTTTCCTTCAGCTCGGAGGTAAAAGACATGATGGCCTGCTGAAATCCCTGGGATCTCATAGTTTGACTGGCCATCGCTGATCCCCTGGTAATAAGTGCCAAGGAATCTGATGTCATCTCCTGGGGATTGATAACCCACCCAAACATAAC